>CACZGM010000011.1 GCA_902780695.1 uncultured Ruminococcus sp.
GATTATTCTGGAATTTTCCTTGCACTTTTGCAACCGCGAACAGGCTTCAAGCTGCGCTATGAAGCCTGTTCACGATTGATGAGCAGACATTAAGTACAGTCGTACTCACATCTACCTGCGGGTTTCAGCAATTTGTGGTCTTTTTCTGTTATCTCACCATTTCCTGTTCTCGTGCGGACAGGACATTCTCTTTTTCAGAGCCCTGAATTCAACATAACATCCGCATTTCATACAAGTCCCGCTATTAAGATCGTCGCAGTTTTTACAAATCGTAAGTCTGCGTTCGTATTCATCGGAATCCGCCTTTTCATCGATCGGGAGAGCAGCCTTAAGCTCATTGAGAGACTGCAGAAGTGCTTCTTCTCCGATCTCCGAGAGAAGGCAGCGTCTGCATATAACGCGTGTTATCTTATCCATTTATCTCAACTGCAACAACAGAGCAGGGAGGGAGCTTAACGATTATACCGCCGTGACACTGTTCGGCAGTGTAAGGCTTGATGACTACATTGTCAGGCTTATCGAACGTGTTCATGGCATGAACTTCATCGGTGAGGATACGGGCAGAAATGCTCTTTATTTCGGTATCGAGTATGCTGCATTTTATCTCATATTCTTCCTCAAGTGAGCAGTTTGAAAGCGTTATATGCATCGAGCCATTGTCCTTAACCGAAACGGACTGTGATACTGCGGGGATCATGTGATCTGAAACAAGATCGTTTGTGCAGTGACTGTAAACAAGAGTACCGTTCTGATGTTCCTTGTACAGCTCGAAAACGTGGTATGTCGGCGTGAGGAGCATGGATTTTCCTTCTGTGAGAATTACGGACTGCAGAACATTGACTGCCTGTGCGATATTAGCCATTATTACACGGTCAGAATGTTTGTTGAATATATCAAGGTTAACCGCTGCGACTATCGCATCACGCATTGTATTCAGCTGATACAGGAAAGCAGGATTTGTACCGGGCTCAACATCATACCAACAGCCCCATTCGTCAACAATAAGCCCGGTCTTATGCTGAGGATCAAAGCGGTTCATTATCTCGCTGTGATGCGTGATGATATCATCAATGCGCATTGTACCGCATATTGTCGAGTAGTATTCCTTATCGTCGAAGTCGGTGGAGCTTCCCTTATGTCCCCAATCTCCGGTAGGAACAGTGTAGTAGTGAAGAGACAGTCCCTGCATATTTTCCGGTCTGATCTTCTTCATGCAGACTTCTGTCCAGTTATAATCATCGGCATTCGGCCCGCAGGCAACCTTGAACAGCTCGTTTCCGCTGTAATTACGGCAGAACGTTGCATAGCGAAGGTAATGCTCGGCATAAGTTTCCGGTGACATATTTCCTCCGCAGCCCCAGCTCTCGTTTCCTATACCGAGATATCTGAACTTCCACGCTTTATCCCGTCCGTTCTTTCTGCGCAGTTCTGCCATAGGAGAGTTACCGTCAAAGGTCATGTAGTCGATCCAATCCATAAGTTCGCGGACAGTACCGCTGCCGAGATTGCCTGCAATATAAGGCTCGCAGCCCACAAGCTCACAGAATCTCATGTATTCGTGTGTACCAAAGCTGTTGTCGTCAGCAACATGACCCCAGTTGTTCACTACGCCTTTTCTTTCTTCCGGAGCTCCTACACCATCCTGCCAGTGGTATTCATCAGCAAAACAGCCGCCCGGCCAGCGCATTACCGGAAGCCCTATCTTTTTAAAAGCCTCGATCACATCGTTTCTGATTCCGTCTGTATTCGGAATCGGTGAATCTTTGCCGACCCATATACCGTCATATACGCAACGTCCGAGATGTTCGGAAAAATTACCGTATATCTCCTTGTTTATATGGCTTTTTCTGTCGTGCGGGTTGATTATCATTCGTAAGTTTTTCATGGTGACCTCCGTAGTTAGGTTATTTGAATACAGTATAGCATAAAGTTGTTTGGATTGCAATATTTTTATCTATATTGTTATTATATTTAGCGTTAATCCTGTTATAAACAGACGATCGCTGTGTACGAACCTGCAAAAATGCTTTTATTAACAAGCTGCAAATTCCCACTTGATTTAGAGTTATATTTATGATATAATATAACTGACATAAATCTATTTTACTGGAGCTGCTATAAATGGATATGATCTATGAACTACTTATAGAAAGCGGTATGTGGAAGTCCATTCTTTCCGGTCTGCTTGTGACACTGAAAATATCCGCTCTGTCGGTAGTTTTCGGTACAATGATCGGCGCGGTCGTATGTAAGCTGCGAATGAGCCGTTTCAAGGCAGTGCGGCTGATCTTCGGATTTTACATAGCTGTGCTGCGCGGTATGCCGGTGCTGATGCTGCTTATGATGATGTATTATGTTGTATTCGCCAAAACCGCTGTGGAAGCCGATATTATAGCAGTAATAACTTTTTCCCTCAATTCATCGGCATATTTCGCCGAGCTTATGAGAAGCGCTCTGCTTGCTTCCGACAAAGGGCAGGTCGAGGCAGCGAGGACACTCGGCTTTTCAAGAGTGCAGGCATTTTTCCTTGTTACACTACCTCAATCGGTACAGATAGCCAAGCCGGTTTATGAATCCACGGTCGTAAATCTGATCCAATGGACAAGTGTGGTCGGATATGTTACTATAACGGATCTCACACGAGTAATAAACACGGCATCGTCAAGAACTATGCAGCCGGTAATTATGATAGTTATAGGTATGCTTTTATACCTCGGTATAGCATATCTTGTAAAAGCTGTTTTTTTCTTTACCGGCAAGATAAGAATCAATAAACCTAAAGGAGAAGTTAAATGAGAAAAAATAAAATAATGTTTCTTATGGCAGCAGGTCTTGCGGGAATACTTCTCACAGCATCCTGTTCCGGCTCAAATAAAACCGATAAAAAAGATGATCCGATCTCCACAACATTTACCGACACTGGTAAACGTGTAGCTGAAACTGTCCATGTAGGCATACTCGAATCACCTGTACCGGCGGTTGACGAAAGCATAGGAGATGCCGGAGATGACACAACAGGTGCGGACAGCAGCACAGAAAAGTTTTCATCACTTACGGAATTACAGCTTTCTCTTATGAGGGGTGATGTGGATTCGGTAAAGATAGCTGATTGTACAGCAAGATATATGGCAGCGCACAACTACGAATTTGCCGCTTCTACACTTGATACCGAGACTCCGTTCAATGTGGGATTTGCCATGATGCTCAACGATACCGATACAGAGCTGTGTGACCGGCTTTCAAAGGCAATTTCCGAAATAAAGTCAGACGGAACAATGAAGGAGCTTGAACAAAAATATATAGAAGGATACATTGACGGGGAAGACCCGAAGCCCGTGAAATATGAGCATTATGACGATGCTGAAACGGTGACTTTTGCATTTACCGGTGACCTTCCGCCTATGGACTTCATCTCGGCCGACGGAGTGCCTGCCGGATTCAACACAGCACTAATTTCGGAGATCGGCAAGCGTATGCACATAAATATAGAATCGGTAAATATAGAATCGGGAGCAAGAACGATAGCTCTATATTCGGGAAGAGCACAGGTAGTTTTCTGGACACCGGTGCTTGATATACTTCCGGAGGATACCTGTCCCGACGGAATGGTTATAACCGACATTTACCATACAGAGGTACTTTCCGAAGTAAAGAGGAAAGGTTAAGTTTGTAACAAAATGAATGTTATCGAAGTAAAAAAGCTGTCTAAATCATTCGGATCTCTGAAAGTACTTAACAACATTGATCTTGAGGTCAGGCAGGGTGAAAAGATTGTAATTCTCGGAGGTTCCGGCTGCGGGAAAAGCGTATTTCTTAGAACACTTGAAATGCTTGAAAAGCCGGATTCCGGGACTATCAGCATCATGGGCGACGAAATAACGGCAAAGGGTGCCAAAATAGACCTTATTCGCAGAAAAATGGGAATGGTTTATCAGAATTTCAACCTTTTTTCGCACATGAATGTCCTTGACAATTTATGTGCCGCTCCCTGCAAACTGCTGAAAATGCCGAAACAAGATGCAATTGAGAAAGCACATTCACTTCTTCGCTCTGTCGGTCTTTCCGGCAAGGAATATGCGATGCCCGGTACGCTTTCCGGCGGTCAGAAGCAGAGAATCGCCATTGCCCGCTGTCTTATGATGGATCCGGAAATACTTCTGTTTGACGAGCCGACAAGCGCGCTTGATCCGACGATGGTAGGTGAAGTTCTTGCCACGATAAGAATGCTGTCGATGCAGGGACTTACAATGCTGATAGTTACGCACGAGATGAATTTTGCAAAAGAGATCGCGGACAGGATTCTGTTTTTCGCCGACTGCGGTATATACGAGCAGGGAACAGTCGAGGATATATTTGAACATCCCGCTAAGGAAAAGACAATTGCTTTTATTCGCAAACTGAAAACGATACACGAGCACATAACCGACAATCATTTTGACCTTATGCGTTTTCACGGTGATGTACAGCGCTTCTGCGGCAAATACGGTCTTTCTCCGCGACAGACATATAATATGCAGCTTATCTGCGAAGAGATCATTTATGAGTTCTTCGGCGCTTTGAACGGTTCGCTGCCTGATATCGAATTACAGCTCGAATACTCCGAAGCCGACAAGCAGATACAGCTTACGGTTACATCGACGGGTGATAAGTATGATCCTTTCGAGCATGAGGATAACGATGTTCATCTTGGAGTAAGACTGATAAAAAAGCGTGCATCGTCGTATTCCTACGATTATAGTGATAATAAGAATACGGTGTGTGCTTATTTCTGAATACGTTCCTTACATACTCGCAGTAGAGGTTTGAGAATAATGAATATATGTATAACCGTCTGACTTGGTCAGACGGTTTTTGCTGTAAGTATGTAAACCAGTGATCGGATTCGCCGCCGCGCGTCCGCGGGCTGTGATTGAGTTACAAAAAGTATATTGGGACTCTGAACAGCGAGGCAGAAAATATCCCGCCTCAGGTATACCAGAGACGGGATTCGCCGCCGCGCGTCCGCGGCTATGATTATGTTACTTAAAGTATATCTGCGCTCTGAACAGCGAGGCAGAAAATATCCCGCCTCAGGTATACCAGAGACGGGATTCGCTGCCGCGCGTCCGCGGCTATGATTACGTTACATAAGTATATCTGCACTCTGAACAGCGAGGCAGAAAATATCCCGCCTCCAGGTATACCCGAGACGGGATTCGCTGCCGCGCGTCCGCGGCTGGTGCGCCTGACGGGATTCGAACCCACCGCACGCAGCGTCGGAGGCTGCTGCTCTATCCAAATGAGCTACAGACGCATATATGGGGCAGGGGATAACCCTGCCTTATTATTATATCACACTTCCGAAAAAAAAGCAATGGGAGAACAGCGAAAAAATAAAAAAATACTGCCGGAAGTAAAAAACCGGCAGTATTTGGAGTATTTTATTATAATCCGAGCATTTTCTCTGCGGTCGCAAGTTTTACGCTGCTGCAGAATATATCCATAGCTTTCTGCAATTCGGATTCTGACGGGAACGTCGGAGCAATACGTATATTATTGTCATGCGGATCCTTGCCGTAGGGATAAGTAGCTCCGGCACCGGTAAGAACAACACCGGCATCCTTGCACAATTCGACAATTCTTTTTGCTGTTCCGTCAAATCCGGTGAATGAAACAAAATATCCGCCCTTGGGAGTATGCCAGCCGCCGATCGCGTGGGGTGCTATTTCACGATTAAGGGTATTTATCACAATATCGAACTTAGGTGCGATGATTGCACGGTGGAGCTTCATATGTTCAGTCATACCGTTGAAATCCTTGAAGAATCTTACATGACGGAGCTGATTGAGCTTATCGAAACCTATAGTCTGATAAGTCATCTTGCTCTTGATGTAATCAATGTTTTCCTTGCTTGCACCTATACAAGCGATACCAGCGCCGGGGAAAGATACTTTTGATGTAGAAGCAAACATCAGCACCATATTCTCTTTGCCGTTCTTTTTGCACTCATCGAGAATGTTGAGAACAACATCGTGATCGTCACAGAGGTGGTGTATGCAGTAGGCGTTGTCCCAATAGATTCTGAAGTCATCTGCTTTCGGCTTAAGTGCGGCAAAACGCTTCACGACCTTATCGGAATAAGAGATACCTGTAGGATTTGAGTACATGGGAACACACCAGATGCCCTTTATTTCCTCATCTTCAGAAACGAGCTTTTCAACCATATCCATATCAGGACCGTCTTCAAGATAAGGAACGGTTATCATTTCTATACCGATACTCTGGCAGATAGCAAAATGTCTGTCATATCCGGGTGCAGGACATAGGAACTTGACTTTTTCGTTCTTTCCCCATGGTTTTCCTCCGCCGGGAACACCGAACAGCATTGACATCATTATAGTATCGTACATCAGCTGGAGACTGGAGTTTCCGCCTACGATTATCTCGTCCATAGCAACGCCGAGCATCGGACGAAGAAGTTCCTTCGCTTCCGGGATTCCGTCAAGCACTCCATAGTTGCGGCAGTCTGTACCGTCGGCAGCGAGACAGTCACCGAGATCGTCTTTCAGCATTGCTTCCGAAAGTTTTAACTGATCCGGCGAAGGCTTGCCTCTTGCCATATTGAGCTTCAGTCCCTGCGCTTTGTAGTTCTCATGTTCGTGCATCAATTCTTTTCTTAATTCTTCAAGCTGTTCCATAGAAAGATCCTTGTACATTTGCAACCTCCGAAAATGCATAAATTATTGTTTTTCATATATTATTATACACATTTAAGAAAAGATTGCAAGTTGTTTTTTGTTATCTTGCAAAAATGGATGATAACTTTGTTAAAAATAACTATCGGCAGTTGATTTTTGGAATTATTCCTGTTCAATATATTCATCAATTGTAGATGCCGGTTCAAGTTGATAGGTTATTTCTGTCTCTCCGGCAGCGTTTGTGATTATATTTACACGTATCATTACCATACAGCCGGTAAGAGCCTGGTTAGGGAAGAGTGTGCTTTTTTTGATATCGTAGGTGTATTGCAGTACAACGCTTCCGGTTGTTCCGCTCATAGTCATATTTACACTTCCGTAATCATTGAGCTCGACCATCATACCTGTGCCGGATTCGTTTTTGAGGATAGCCTCATTTATCTTTCTATTCAGACTGTCGGTTCCCACGGCATTGGCTTCAATTATCGAAACGCCGGTAGTCATGACCTCCAGCTTCAGATTGGTCATGGTGTAATTTGCGGTATCCTGTCCGGGAGCAAGTTCCTGAACAGCGGAAAGATCCATGTAAATAGTGTCTTCCTTGGGCGAGGGCCTGTAGGTCAGTACATGGAATGCGGGATATATCTCCGGAGTACCCGCTTCAAGAGCAGCCGCGAGTATATCTTCTTCCGAAAATTCGAGAAGTATGAGGTTTTCGACCTTCTCATTGAGTTTGTCTATGTCGATATCCGAGCTGTAAAGTCTTCTTACCGAGTACCGTCCGTCGCCTTCGTTGGTCTCCGCGTCGGAAACATAGGTGATCTCTTTTACGGAGATCTCTGTATAAACGAAGTAACCTACTATACCGAGAACAAGAAGAATAAGCAGAACTATGACGACTTTCTTCATTTCTTATTCCTTAAATACAATAGAGATTTGTGTCCCATGCGGGAACATAAGGGTGATGTCTTATATAGAGCTTATATTCGGGATTTAGCTCATGTACGAGCAAAGGTAGCTCAATGAGGTCGCCGACCCTGTGATACAGCGAAACTATTAGCTTCGGCTTATAGGTTTTTATTGTCTGTTCGGTTCCGTGCAGGGCTTCCTTTTCGCTGCCCTCAACATCGTATTTGATAAGAGTTGCAGGTTTGCCTCCGAGAATGCTGTCAACACTCCTGGCTTCCGTTTCATATCCTCTGCCTTTTGTTTCTTCGGATATATTGTCTGTAAAAGAAGAATTGCGTCCGGATTTGTTGTAGAACATAAGTTTTGTATCGGAGCTCCAGACCGCGATATTTCTTGCATCAAGCAACGCACCGCTTATATAATACAGCCTGCGTCTTAGCTTCGAGTAATTACGTCTGTCGGGTTCAACGGCGTATATCTTGTTGAAGCGTTTTCCGGTAAGGTTAAGGAATTCTTCGACAGTGTCACCGCTGTACGCGCCAAGATCGACATACGTTTCGTTTTTTCCTATATTCAGAAGTTCAAGTGCGTCGCCTTTGGGCGTTTCGCAGGAACGCAGATCGCCAATGTCACCGGATATCCGGTATCTCATTATAGCATCAAGACAATCTTTTGATTCCCGGTCTGCAAGAATGGAATTCAGCGTCATTATCTCAAATTCGTGGTCGGAGATATAGTCGCCGTCAAAAAGACCCTCACCGATAACGGGAACGTCCGGAGCGTATGTTTCATATTTTTCGCGTATATGTTCGATCTTTTCAAGGACATCGGGCAGGGCAGAGCCAAAGCAGATCACAACGATAAAATCGTCGTACAGCTCTTCGATCTCCGATAGTTTTTTCACACGATAGCCCTTAAAGCTATGGCCTCTGACAAACTCGTCGCTTGCCATAAAATCTGCCGGCTTTATTCCAAGACCGTCCATTACTGCAAGTATTTTCTCGGCTCCGTCGCCCATACCGTACATAATTATCGGTTTTTTGGTCTCCGAAAGCCGCGTCCAGACATCAACGACAGGTCGGTGACGTTCCGGTACGATCGGTGTTTCTTCCATTTATGATATACCTGCTTTTTACGTTTTTTAAAAGACTTTATTCTACTGTTACCGATTTGGCAAGATTTCTCGGTTTATCCACATCATTTCCTCTTAATACCGAGGCATAGTAAGCAATGAGCTGCAGCGGAACAACGGCAACGAGCGGCATAAGCATATCACCCGCATCGGGTATTTCTATGATCTGGTCTGCGCTTTCCGCATCAACAGAAATTCCTTTTGGGCAGATAGCTATAACATAGGCGCCTCTTGTCTTGACTTCACGCATATTGCTTATAGTTTTGGCAAGAAGTTCACGCTGTGTGGCGACAGCGATGACGGGCATACCGTCACATATAAGAGAAATCGTTCCGTGTTTTAGTTCACCTGCGGCATAGCTTTCCGAGTGGATATAAGATATCTCCTTGAGCTTGAGCGAACCCTCCATACTGAGCGCGTAGTCAAGTCCGCGTCCGATATAAAGCAGGCTGTCAGCGCCCACAAGTCTTGATGCCGCTTTTCTGTACGGATCAAGATCTTTCAGACACTCGGATATTTTGTCGGGGATCTTTTCAAGCTCAGTGATATAATCTCTGCATTGTTCCTCGGTTATAGCGTGTCTTGCGAGAGCGACTCTGAACGAAAGAAGATACATAAGTGCGACCTGCACCATATATGCCTTTGTGGAAGCAACGGATATCTCAGGACCCGCATAGGTGAACATTACCATTTTGGCTTCACGGGCAATCGAGGAGCCTACAACATTCACAAACGCAAGAGTATCGGCACCCACTTCGTTTGCAAGTTCGAGTGCAGCCTTTGTATCAGCCGTTTCTCCGGACTGCGAGATTATTACTACAAGGTCATCGGCAGAAAGAAGAGGGTTTCTGTATCTGAATTCCGAAGCAATATCTACTATGACCGGTGTGCGCGACATTGACTCGATTATGTATTTCCCCACCATACCCGCGTGCATAGCCGAACCGCAGGCTACAATAAAGATGTGATGATAATTACGGAGCATTTCATCGGTCAGTCCGCATTCTTCAAAGCAAGGAAGACCGTCTTTTATACGAGGGGAGATGGTTTTGGTAACAGCGTTAGGCTGTTCGTGTATCTCCTTCAGCATGAAATGCTCAAATCCGCCCTTTTCGGCTTCCGAAACATCCCATGTTGCGATCTGTTCTTCCTTTTTGATCTTGTTTCCATGAAGATCGCAGAATGACGCGCCGTTCTGTGATATCGCAGCTATCTCTCCTGTTTCGAGCAGATAGTATTTTTTCGTATATTCGAGCAGTGCGGTCATATCGGATGCGATGTACATTTCGCCGTCTCCGATGCCTACTATAAGCGGACTGTCCTTTCGCACAGCATAGATCATATCGGGGTAGTCCCTGAAGATAATGCCGAGAGCATAAGCACCCTCAATATCCGTTACAGCCTTCGATATCGCTTCTACCGGATTCCCGGTGTAATAATAATCAAGCAGCTTTGCGACCGTCTCCGTATCGGTCTCGCTTTCAAACTCATATCCTTTTTCGATAAGGAATGTTTTCAGCTTCCTGTAATTTTCAATTATACCGTTGTGTACGATAGTGACTCTGCTGTTGCCGATCGGGTGACTGTTGATATCGCTCGGTTCTCCGTGTGTTGCCCATCTGGTATGTCCGATACCGGTCACCGCGTTCAGTGTTCCTGCATCTTCAAGCTTCTTTACTAGCCCGTCATTTATTTTTCCTTTTGATTTGACTGTCTTTATTTTTCCGTTTTCTATCACAGCGATCCCCGCGCTGTCATATCCGCGGTATTCAAGTTTTCTCAACGAATTTATCAGTATATCCTCGCATTTGTTTTTTCCTGTGTAACCAACTATTCCGCACATAGGTATGATCCTTTCAAGAAAAATTTATATTTATTTTCACATCTGTCAGTATTATACAGAAATACATATTAATTATATCACAAATATCTTTTTTTTGCAACCTTTTTCGATCAATTTATTAAAAAATAATGAACTTATCACGGTAAGACAGATATGTAGTGTTATTTCATTAAAAAAACCGCCTTATCTTTATAGATAAAGCGGTTTTCGATTTGTTTATGATACTCTTTTTATAATAGCCTGTATCAGGTTGGCAATCTGAGGCTTTGAGAACTGCTCGTCTGCGCCGACACTGACACCCTTGCGTTTCATTGTCTCATCTATCAGTGACGAGAACAGAAATACAGGGATCTGCTTGAGCTTGTCATCACTCTTGATAAGCTTTGTAAGTCTGTGACCATCCATCTGCGGCATTTCAATATCACTTACGACAAGACCGATATAATCGCGCACATTATCGCGGTTAGCAAATGTGGATATGTAATTCCATGCTTCAAGACCGTTGGAGAAAGAAGCAATATTATGGAAACCCGCATCGGTAATTGCGTTCACAACAAGCTTATTAAGGAACGGAGAATCCTCCGCAATAATGATCTTAGTATCAAAGCGTGTATCGCGTGTTGATTCAACCGACTCTATACCGGTCATATCGAGTGAAGCAGAGCAGTTGAGATCGGAGATTATCTTCTCGAAGTCAAGAATGACGATAATACGACCTTCTATCTTTGCAATTCCGGTCGCAATACCGGTCTGGCTGTTATTAGCAACTGTAGGGGGCTTCTCGATATTGCTCCAGCTTATACGCTGTATTCCTTTAACACTTGTAACATGGAAAGCGATATCAAGTCCGTTGAATTCGCAGAGGATAAGAAGACCGTCATTTCCTGCAGGAAGTTTATTGCCGAGAACCTTATGAAGATCAACGACCGTGATGATCTTATCGCGGGGCATGAAAAGTCCTTCTATTTCGTCCGGTGCAGCCGGCAGCGGCGTGACTTCACGGTAAGTCATGATCTCGTTTACTTTCGCGATATTGATACCGTAATCCTTTTCGCCTACAAAAAATTCGAGCAGTTCAAGCTCATTCGTTCCGCTTTCAAGCAAAATATTAGTTTCCATAGCTCCGCCTTTCCGTAAATATCCCATGGTATAGCCATAGTATTATAAAGATATTATACATCTTTTAAACAATAAAATCAATACTTCAACAAAAAATTATATAAATCTCTATATTTTCACGCAACAATTTGTTGGTTATGCACAACAAGCATTAGTAATCGTAATGACTGCCGCCCACGAATTCTCTTACGAGGGAGTTGAGGGGAACAAGATCAAGTTCCATACCGTCTATTTCCGTAAGGAATTCTTCAAGATCACGAAAAGGCTCGTAATCCGGATATGTATTACGGGCTTCAAGCAGCTCGTCAAGAATGATAGGCTTATATACTGCCGGCTCGTAGGCGATAAAAGTATCGATATCGAACATTGCCTTGTCCTTATGCGGCATTATGAAGCGCTGCTCACCGCGCTGCACCCATTTGAAGAAATCAAGTGTTTCCGATATACCTCTGCCTCTGAAGAGCTTGTCTCGGCATATACGGCGCATAAGTCTTACTTTGGAAGGGTGGAGAAGATCACTCTCGTCGTTTTTAAGTCGCGTTCTTACACTCACATATACTGTTGTTGCGTGTTTTCCTATATGACCGGTAATCTCGGGATTGAGCGCGTGTATCCCTTCAAGAATAACGAACTCACCGTGTTCGCGTTTCAGTACCTTACCCTTGTGGCGTGTCTGGGTAGCAAAATCAAATGTGGGCAGCTGCACTTCCTCGCATTTCCACATCATTTCAAGCTGTTCGTTCAGAAGATCCATGTCCAGGCGCTTCGGACTTTCAAGATCAACTCTGCCGTCTTCGTCCTTTTCGTTTTCAGGATCGGTTATCGGTCTGAAATAATTATCCATAGATATAGCATGGACCGTTTTACCATAGCTTTCAAGAAGTGTAGCGAGACGAAGCGCTGTGGTTGTTTTAGCGGAACCGGAGGGACCTGATATAAGAATAATGGGAAGATGCTGCTCACTGCTGAGTATATGTTCGGCAACATTCTTTATCTCGGTGCGGTAGGTCTGTTCTGCTTCTTCTATAAATTCCGCAGGGCGTTCTTTAACGGCTCTGTTGAGTTCGTTCAGTGATAATACTTTCATTGTTCATGACTCCTTTCATTATCAAGCAATCCTTTTATTTCGGTAAGATCAGTGCATACAGCGGAGATATATTTGTTCAGCTCTTCGCCCGGCTGTGTCTGATCCGGTACCATTATTGTATAACAGCCCGCAGTCGATGCAGATATAACACCGTTAGGTGAGTCCTCAACGGCGATACATTCTCCGGGTTCCAGTCCGAGTTTATCTGCTGTGAACAAATAAATGTCAGGACGCGGTTTGCCCCATTCAACCATTGAGGCACAGATTATCCTGTCAAAACATCCGTCGAGACCGACGAGCTTAAGCATTTTTTCGGCTCTTTCTGTATCTGTGGCCGTCGCAATGGCCCGCAGATAGCCGTTTTCACCAAGGTAACCGAGAAGTTCCAAAGCGCCTTTTTTCTTTTCTATCCCGTATTTGTCGATATGCTCCTGCATAAGCTTCATTCTGCGTTCACGAAGCTGTCTGTAATCACAGTCTTCACCAAACCATTCGGTAAAAAGCGGCTGTACAAGCCTGTGAGTCAGACTTCGCAGTGTAAGAGCCTGTTCCGGAGACATATCATATCCGAACTGTGCGGCAGCCTCACGCCAATACTTGAAAAGCAGCTTTTCGGTATCGAGCAGTGTACCGTCAAGATCAAATATCACAGCTTTGATGTTTTCCGGAAGTTTGTGATTAATATTCATAGGAAGGACCGTACCTTGTTATATTCTTGATCGAATGCAGAGTTGAAACGTTCTTGCTTTTGGAGAGTGTGTACACCATTGTTTTCTGTGCATTTGATTCAAACTCGATACCTTCGACTGCAAGCGCGGAAGGCGGGATATACTCGACCGTGACAGTATAAAGTTCACCGACATTGGTTACGTCTGTAATCCTTGGTGAGTAAGCGGCATAATGCGGATTGATAGGAACAAGATACGAGTTCATACTTTCAACGTAAGTGAACGTAGTATCCATTGAGCCTACGGTCTGATGCTGTATCTGTACAGAGTTTCCGTAAATAGAACGAATGGAGAATTCTACATCTATGGCAGGAACGTACATATAAGTATTGTACATTTTTTCGTAATTGGAGTTATCGCCGGTGAGAATTATTCTCCAGATAGCCGATTCCACAACGATAGTGGACGGAAGCTCGTCAACGGTATCACAGTCAGGCGGATCGACCGCAACTATGGGGTAAAGGAACAGTGCGAGTTCATTTTTAAGTTCAGTTCTGTTCGCGATGTTTGATATTATGCCCGAAAAGAAGCTCACGGTCGAGATTATTCCTATTACCGACATTATGATAACAAAAACAGCGAAAACAAGGTACAGCTTATTGGGACGCTCGACTGCCTCTTCCGGTTCCTGTTCATTTTCCGCCGGGATATTTCCAGGTTCGACGGACAATTCATTTGAATCTTCCGACAATGCTTCACCAAGATCGTCGCTCAGGCCTTCTCGTTCACGGCGTGCGGGTTTGCTGTGCGGAACGAACTCCTTTACATCCGGATCGGCAGGAGCTGTTTGTGCGGAATGATCTGCTTCTTCGTTTTCTTCATACCGTTTGAGGCGTTCAAGCATACGCTTTTCCGCTTCAAGGACTTTCTGTTCATTGGTTTTTTCTCCTATGAACTCTTTCCGCGCTATCTCAGCGATAATATTATCGGGTTCCTGTATATCCTCGTCAGGATCAACGGCATCAAGCTGCTTAGATATGTTCTCGACGGTTGTCAGGTTTGCCGGTGAAGGATTCTTCTTACGGTTTCTCTTCTTTGAAGACATTGTTTCTCCTTATCTGATCTGCCCACAGCCGCTGATCAGGTATTTATATGTGGTCAGCTCCTTAAGACCCATAGGTCCTCTTGCATGGAGTTTCTGCGTTGATATACCTATCTCTGCGCCGAGACCGAATTCAAATCCGTCGGTGAAACGTGTGCTCGCATTGACATAAACAGCAGCCGCGTCAACACATCTGCGGAATTTCTGCGCATTATCAAGATTTATGGTAACGATACATTCGCTGTGCTTTGTACCATACTTATTGATATGCTCAATGGCTTCGTCTATGCCTGAAACTGTTTTTGCTGCGAGAACATAGTCGTTGAATTCTGTAGCATAGTCTTCCTCTGTTGCCGCATGATCGATGTTCATATATTTAGCGCATATCTCGTCGCCGTAGATCTTCACCTTGCCGTTCCAGCGCTTTTCGAGTGCTGTGTAGAACTGTTCAGCAACGTCCTTGTGTACAAGTATCGTCTCGATCGCGTTGCATACGCTCGGGCGCTGAGTTTTCGCGTTATCGGTGATATTCACTGCCATTTCAATATCCGCAAATCTGTCAACATAAACGTGGCAGTTGCCCTCACCGGTCTGGATAACGGGAATGGTAGAGTTCTGACGCACCGATCTGATAAGACCGCCGCCGCCTCTCGGGATAAGTACATCAATATACTTGTCAGCTTTCATCAGCTCTCCGGCCACAGCTCTTGAAGTATCGACAACAAGCTGTACCGCGTCTTCGGGGATACCGTTTTCTTTAAGTGCTTCGCGCATGATGCCTACAAGACACTTGTTTGAGTAGATAGCGTCGCTGCCGCCGCGGAGTATGCATACGTTGCCGGATTTGAGGCAAAGAGCAGCTGCGTCAACAGTCACATTGGGTCTTGACTCGAAGATAATGCCTATTACACCCAGCGGAACACGGATCTTTTCTACGATCAGACCGTTCGGGAGCTCTTCACCACCGATTATCTCGTTTATAGGGTCCTTTAGCTCCATAACCTGTCTCACGCCCTCGCTCATGCCGGCTATACGGGATTCTGTAAGGGTAAGGCGGTCTATCATCGCTTCGGACATTCCGTTAATCTTAGCGTTTTCTATGTCGCGCTTGTTTTCCTTGATTATGGTTTCCTTGTTTCTGATAAGAGACTCCGCAATGGCTTCAAGAGCGGAATTCTTCTGCTTTGTACCGATCGTGGTCATGGCAAGTTCGGCTTTTTTTGCGGCTGTGCCGAGTTCATCTATATAGCTCATATTATAATTCCTTTCTTTCCTTATATAAGGTCAAACAGTGTGTATTTTGCTGTGCCGTCAAACAGACGGTAAAGGTTTTCCGGGTCATCGCCGTTTATGATGACAGACGGTATCCCGTTTTCACCGGCAATCGAAGCAGCTTCGAGTTTTGTAATCATACCTCCGCTCGCAAGCTCGCTGCCTTTTTGTCTTGCGGAGTTTATCATATCGTCTGTAAGTTTAGTAACAAGCGGGATATGCTTTGCATCCGGCTCGGACGGATTTTTGTCATAAAGCCCGTCAACGTCAGTCAGCATAATGAGCAGATCCGCTTCGCAGAGCTGTGCAGCGACTGCTGAAAGGGTATCGTTCTCATCAAAGTCAAGCTGTTCTATGGAGACTGTGTCATTGGCATTGATGATAGGTACTACATTCATTTCAAGGAGGCGGTGCAGGGTATTGAACGCGTTTTCGTGACGGATCTTATTGCTGACAACGTCGCGTGTCACAAGAAGCTGTGCGACAGTATGATTGAATTTCGAGAATTCTCGGTCATATATGTTCATAAGCTCACACTGTCCGATAGCCGCGCATGCCTGCTTGGTAGGTATGTCTTTAGGTCGGGCGGTAAGTCCCGCTTTACCGACACCGATCCCGATAGCGCCCGAAGTCACGAATATGATATCTCGCCCTTCGTTTTTAAGATCTGACATAACCTCGATCAGCTTTCGTACTCGTCTGATATTGAGATTGCCGGTTTTGTAGCAGAGAGTCGATGTTCCGACTTTAATGACTACGCGTTTCGCGTCTTTGATCTTGTCCATTGTCCTGTCCTCATTATTATCTGAAAATGAAATAATGCATAAAATTGCACATATTTATTATATTATACCAAAAAAAAGTAATAATTGCAATAGTTATCACCGAAAAAATTATGGTGAGAGATCTTCGGACAATAAAGTGATAAAATTGTGCGCTTTTATCAGACGATTGTCAGTAATGGACAGGTAAAGTGTACAGAAACAGATTTTTGTCAGTTTTCGGCAGCGGAAAACCTAAATGTGCTAAGGCACACCGATAGGTGCCTTTTTGTGCAAATTTACTTAATTCCATTCGCTTTATCGGTTAAAAGCAGCGCGCTATTAATGTAGTCAAGCTGCATTATGGTTAGCTACTGCTAACTGTGAAATTTGTACAAAATGTACAAATATGATATAAAAAATTGTCAAATAAAATCAGTAGCTTTTTTGTCCCGATTGTGATATAATCAATATTGTATATATGTGTTATTATTTTCACATAATGCGCGGACGCTGTGCGGCGATCCAATAAAAGGAGGTTCAATAAATGAGTTCCACACAAAAAGTAAAGGTTGCCTTTAATGGTACTGCCGAGCAGGAAAAAGCGCTCCGCAGTATGATCAAAGAGCACGAGGGGCAGGCAGGCGCTCTTATGCCTATCCTTCAGAAGGCGCAGGAAATATACGGCTATCTTCCTATTGAAGTACAGAGCATTATTTCCGAGGAAACAGGTATCCCTATGGAAAAGGTTTACGGAGTTTCCACTTTCTATGCGCAGTTTTCTCTCTATCCCAAGGGCAAATACCGCGTTTCGGTATGTCTCGGTACAGCCTGCTATGTTAAGGGGTCAGGAGACATTTTCAATGAGCTGAAAAATATACTCGGCATCGAAGAAGGTCAGTGCACTTCCGATGGGAAGTTCTCACTCGATGCATGCCGCTGCATAGGTGCATGCGGACTTGCACCTGTTATGACCGTTAACGATGATGTTTACGGAAAACTCACAAAAGACCAGCTCAAGGGCATTCTTGATAAATATGCCGATTGATCGCAAACAAAATTACTGTCAATAAATTGAAAGGAAAATTCAAATATGGATCGTAAGGTTTTAATTTGCGGCGGTACAGGTTGTACTTCTTCCGGCAGCATGAAGATTGCCGATAAGCTCGAAGAGGTCATCAAAAGCAAGGGTATTGCCGACCATGTCAAGGTAGTCAGAACAGGCTGCTTTGGACTCTGTGCTCTCGGACCTATTATGATAGTATATCCCGAGGGTACTTTTTACTCAAACATGAGTATAGATCACGTTGAAAAGATCGTTGAGGAACATCTCATCAATGACCGTATAGTTGAAGAATACGTTTATGAAGAGACAAAGACTCCCGACGGCATCATTGCTTTCAACGAGACTAATTTCTATAAAAAGCAGAACCGTGTTGCTCTTCGCAACTGCGGTGTAATAAATCCCGAAAATATCGACGATTATATTGAAAAAGACGGATATAAGGCTATCCAGAAGGTACTCAAGGAAATGTCCCCTCAGGACGTTATCGATGTTGTACTTAAGTCCGGTCTCCGCGGACGCGGCGGTGCAGGCTTCCCGACAGGAAGAAAGTGGCAGCTCGCACGCGACCTTGTCAAGGACGCTGACCAGAAGTATGTATGCTGCAATGCCGACGAAGGTGACCCGGGTGCATTCATGGATCGTTCCGTCCTTGAAGGTGACCCTCATGCCATAATCGAGGCCATGTCCATTGCGGGCTATGCTATCGGTGCGACACAGGGTTATGTTTATGTCCGCGCGGAATATCCTATAGCTGTTCACAGACTTCAGGTTGCAATAGATCAGGCGAGAGAGCGCGGAATGCTTGGTAAGAACCTCTTTGGTTCAGGCTTCGACTTCAACCTCGATATCCGTCTCGGCGCAGGCGCTTTCGTATGCGGTGAGGAAACAGCTCTTATGACCTCCATTGAGGGCAAGCGCGGCGAGCCCAGACCCCGTCCTCCTTTCCCGGCAGAAAAGGGTCTGTTCCAGAAACCGACGGTTCTGAACAACGTTGAAACATACGCCAATATCCCTCAGATCATACTTAAGGGCGCAGATTGGTTCGCTTCAATGGGAACAGAAAAGTCCAAGGGTACTAAGGTATTCGCTCTCGGCGGAAAGATCCATAATACCGGACTTGTTGAGATCCCTATGGGTACAACTCTCCGCGAGATCGTATTCGAGATCGGCGGCGGTATCCCGAACGGAAAGAAGTTCAAGGCTGCGCAGACCGGCGGTCCTTCCGGCGGATGCATACCCGCAGAGCACCTTGATGTTCCGATCGACTATGATAACCTTATCGCTATCGGCTCCATGATGGGCTCCGGCGGACTTATCGTTATGGACGAGGACAACTGTATGGTCGATATCGCCAAGTTCTTCCTTGAATTCACCGTTGACGAGTCCTGCGGTAAATGTACGCCCTGCCGTATCGGTACTAAGCGTCTTTATGAGATGCTCGAAAAGATCACGAGCGGCGAAGGTACAATGGAAGACCTTGACAAGATGGAGAAGCTCTGCTACTACATCAAGAACAACTCTCTCTGCGGTCTCGGTCAGACTGCTCCGAACCCTGTTCTTTCCACACTGCGTTACTTCAAGGACGAGTATATAGCACATATCAAGGATAAGAAATGTCCTGCAGGCGTATGCACCAAGCTCCTCAGCTATAAGATCGTTGCTGATAAGTGCAAGGGCTGCACAAAGTGCGCGAGAAACTGCCCTGTAAGCGCTATTACAGGCAAGGTAAAGGAAGCTCACGTTATCGATCAGTCCAAGTGCATAAAGTGCGGTGCTTGTATGTCAAACTGCAACTTCGGCGCTATCATTAAAGAATAATTCAGGAAAGGAACAGTAATATAATGGTTAATATTAAAATTAACGGTGTAGATGTTTCCGTTGAAGAAGGTACTACTATTCTTAAAGCCTGTAGAGATAACGGAGTCAGGATCCCGACCCTTTGCTGGCTTAAGGATATAAATGAGATCGGCGCCTGCCGTATATGCGTAGTTGAGATGACCGGCGCGAGAAGCCTTGTAGCAGCGTGCGTTTACCCGATCTCAAAGTTTGATGAAGGAAAGAATATTCTTACACATTCTCCCGCTGTACTTGAGAGCAGAAGAATGACACTCCAGCTCCTGCTCAGCAACCACGACAGGAAGTGCCTTTCCTGCGCAAGAAGCGGTCACTGTGAACTTCAGGCTCTCTGCCGTGAGCTCGGTGTTGACGATGAGCTTCTGTTTGAGGGTGAAAGAAACCATTACGAGATAGATAACAGCGCGGCACATATGTACCGTGACAACAACAAGTGCATCAACTGCCGCAGATGTGTTGCTGCGTGCGGCATTACACAGGGAATCGGCGTTATCGGTGCCAACAACCGCGGATTCAAGACATCTATCGGCTGTGCGTTTGAAATGGATCTTGCCGATACAGCCTGCGTTTCCTGCGGACAGTGTATCGCTGTCTGCCCGACAGGAGCCCTTTCCGAGAAGGACGATACCGATAAGGTATGGGCTGCTATCAACGATCCCGAGAAGGTAGTTATCGTTCAGACAGCTCCTGCAGTAAGAGCTTCCCTCGGTGAAGCATTCGGCTATCCAATGGGAACAAATGTTCAGGGCAAGCTCGCTTCCTCTCTCAAGCTGTTAGGATTTGACCACGTATTTGACACCGATTTTGGTGCAGACCTTACCATTATGGAAGAGTCCAACGAGCTTCTTGAAAGAATCAAGAACAACGGCACGCTCCCGATGATAACATCCTGCTCACCCGGCTGGATCAGATTCTGCGAGGCTTATTATCCCGAGATGATCCCGAATCTTTCGACCTGCAAGTCTCCTCAGCAGATGGCAGGTGCTATGATTAAGACATACTGGGCAGAGAAGAACGGTATCGATCCCAAGAACATCGTTTCAGTATCGGTAATGCCTTGTACCGCAAAGAAATTTGAATGCGGCAGAGACAATGAGGCCGCAGCCGGAGTTCCGGATGTTGATATTGTGATCACAACAAGAGAGCTTGTTAAGATGATAAACCGTGCGGGTATCCGCTTTACCGATCTTCCCGACGGTGAGTTTGAAGTTCCTATGTCCAGCGGTTCCGGTGCAGCAGTTATATTCGGCGCTACCGGCGGTGTTATGGAAGCAGCACTCAGAACGGCTGTATGGAAACTTACAGGCGAAAAGAATGACAGTCCCGTTGAATTCAAGGAAGTTCGCGGCGTAAAGGGCATCAAGCTCGCGGAATATACTGCCGGCGGAGTGACCGTTAAGGTTGCTGTTGCTTCGGGTCTTTCAAACGCAAGAGAGCTTCTTGAAAAGGTCAAGAGCGGCGAGATCGATGTTCAGTTCATCGAGATAATGGCTTGCCCGGGCGGCTGTGTAAACGGCGGCGGTCAGGTAATTGTTCCCGCAGATGTACGCAACTTTGTTGACGTTCGTGCAGAGCGTGCAAAGGCACTCTACGGTATTGACGAAGCAAACAAGATCAGAAAGTCCCACGAAACCGAAGATATTAAATCAGTTTATGATTACCTCGGAGAGATCGGCGGTCATAAGGCTCATGAGCTTCTCCACACTTCTTATAAGGCTTCCGGCCTGTACAAGTAAGCTTTTGTTCAACCGCCGCCGCAGACCGGCACCGTAAAGGTTTAACGGCAGCAAATCAGAATAAAACAGCAGGATCGCCCGGCGGACACTGTTAGTCCGTCAAGGCGGTTTTGTTTTTTATACAAAAACGCTCACGAATTTTACTCATGAGCGTTTGTTCATATATTCGATTATTGCGACGACTGCATCTAGTCGTTTGCATAAGTCATAGAAATATGTACATCTTTATAAATAAACACCGACATATTCTTTCAGTATATCATCGTGGTTGAAAATAGGTATGGCTCCGTCGTCAAGCAGGCCGGAAACGCCGTCGTAATCAGGGCTGAACAGCTCCGGCGGCGGTACGCAGAACACATCTCTGCCTTCGTCAAGCGCGTATGAAGCGGTAATAAGAGAACCGCTGTTCATAGCTGCCTGAAATACCGCCGTACCTCGAGTAAGACCTGCAAGGATACGATTGCGCGGATTGAATGCTTCCGGAGTAGTCTGGGTATTAGGCAGAACTTCTGACATATATGCACCGCCGTTCATAATAATCTTCTCGCGAAGCACCTTGCTGCCGTATGGGTAATCAACGTCAATACCACAGGCGAGAACGCCGACTGTCCGCAGTCCATTGTTCACACAGGCTGTATGAACGCATTCATCAACACCGTGTGCCATGCCGCTTACGATAGTAATATCAAGTCTGCCTATATCCCGTGTTATCCTTGAACACAGCTTGCGTATATATTCGGAAGGCTTCCTTGTTCCTACAAAGGTAAGGCTGAGAACGTCAAGGCAGGAAAGATCACCGCGATAGAACAGGATAGAAGGAGGATCGTATATTTCCGCGAGAAGCTTCGGATATTCCGGACTGCCGAGAGAGCAAACGGAAATATCAGCCTTGTCGCAATAATCGAGCCACCTGTCGGCTTTATCTATGGTAACATATTCAAGACGCTGTTTTTCATTCTTGTCAAGCGTAGAGAGGTCTCCGCCGGATATAGCTTCATACGACTTTGCGGGGGAACCGTAGAACTCGTTCACCTTATGTATCTTCGGATTTGCCGTACCGAAAAGCTGAGTCAGCCACAGATTGTACCTGTCCATTTTTTCTTTCACGGTCTTTCCTCCTTTGTGAGAAGTATTACGGAATCTGTTTTCATTTTATCATATAATGTCGGAATAATCAATAGTATGTAAAAAAATTGTATATTGTTCAAGCTCATTTTCATAAACTGATAAGGTGAAATACTATAAACGGAGGCGATATGGAAATGTTCGGGGAACTTCTTGAAACGGCATTAAGACACATAATTGTATTCGCTCTTCATCTTGACGGTATCAGCTTCCCGCGTCAGCTCGGGAAAAGGGAAGAGGAAGAGCTTACCGCGAGAGCCTGCAAGGGTGATGAAGAAGCGAGAAATAAGCTGATAGAGCACAATCTGCGTCTTGTAGCATATATTGTCAATAAGCATTACAGTGAATCGAGAGATACGGAAGATCTTGTCTCTATCGGTACTATAGGACTGATCAGAGCAGCGGAGACATTCGATCCGGCAAAGGACATCAGCTTTTCCACATACGCGAGCACCTGCATACAGAATCAGATAAAGATGCATTTTCGCAAAAACAAGCACAGAAGTTCGGAAGTGTACATAAACGATCCGATAGATACGGATAAAAACGGTAACGAGATAACCCTTGCTGATATTTTCAGCGACGGGACGTGTGTTGATGATGAAGTCGATCTTAAACTGGACACGGAGAAGCTGTACAGATTACTCGGACAGACGCTTGATGAACGAGAACGGGACATTCTTGTGAAAAGATATGGTCTTGCAATAAACGGAAAGGCTTCCGTTCCCCTTACACAGCGTGAGATAGCCGATAAACTCGGCATATCGCGTTCGTATGTATCAAGGATTGAAAAACGTGCAATAGATAAGCTGAAAGCAATGTTCATGCGGAATGATGAAAGATAACATTATTTTTACCAAAATCTCTGAAAAGTATTGATATTTTGTGTAAAATGAGTTATAATAACCTATATATTGTTGTTGAGTGTCAAGGTGGGCAAAATGATGAACGTAAAACTTACTGTTTCATCTCTTATGGTTTCAGACTACAAAAACGACGAGCTGATTCGGTGTATGTATAATACAGAAAGTGACGATCCTGATACCGCTTTATCCGCTTATATGCGTATATGCGAGATCCTTTATGCATCACGGCAGACTCTTTCCGGCTACATATTCACAATGGCGTGCGATAAGGGCGGCACTTTGTTTGAATCTCTTATTTCAGACGATCGTCGGGAAAATGAATCGGTTTTAAAAAGAGAGTGTGATCTGTTGGCTTCTCTTGCTTCCGTAACGTCGGAGGATCTTATCACAAGAATACAAGGAAAGTCGGGAGCAGACAGCGAGATCGAATTGCCGTTATTTGAAACCGGCAGCACCGTGATATCTGTGGATTCGGTAGTATCTTTCCACAGAAAATACGGCTCTGTATTTTTCAGGGATAATAAGGCGTTCATCTATGAGAACGGTCGGCTTTTACCGGTAAAGCGTTTCGACAGGATAGCTTTATCCGATCTTAAGAATTATGATACTCAAATGAATGCCGTTATAAATAACACACGCTGCTTTCTCGGCGGTCAGAAGCATAACAATATTCTTCTGTACGGCGACAGGGGAACCGGAAAATCCGCAACCATAAAGGCTGTAGTGAACGAATATCCAGAGCTTCGTATTGTTCTTGTTCCTAAAAGCTCAGTTATGCAGCTGTATGATGTATATGATTTACTCGGTTCCGTACCTTTAAAATTCATACTTTTCATGGACGATATAAGTTTTTCCGACAGTGATCCGGAATTCGGATTTATGAAGCAGGCACTTGAAGGCTCGGTAAGCGTTTTACCGGACAACTGCATGATATGTGCTACTACGAACCGCAGACATATTATACGTGAAACCGCTTATGGCAGCGGTAACGAAAACCACGAAGCCGACGCTCGTGATGAAATATCTTCGCTTGCAGACAGATTCGGACTTTATCTCACGTTCTTTCAGCCGGATAAAAACGGTTATCTCGATATTGTACGTAAAATAGCCGGCGACAGGAATATAGATATTCCGGACAACAGACTGTCCGCCCTTGCGGAGCGATTTTCTCTGCGAAAAGCCAATCGTTCTCCAAGAACGGCAAGACAATTCTGCGATATGGTCGAAGCAAGGCTTGCGCTTGGCATTGATCTTGAAAACATCTGACAGAAGGTGTATGATGAATACAAAAATCAATAAATACTTCGTCCGGGCATTCGCCGTGGTAATGTCTGCCATTTTCTTGCTGTGCAGCTGCAGCAAGAATTTGCCGGATGTGACCGAAGAGAGCACCGCCGAAACAACAAAGAGTACACTCGGTGAATGGGTTATAGCCGGTGAGAGCGATACTTTGTCTGCTTATCCTGTTGTAATAAACGATGTTGAGATACCATCATCGCCGCAGCGCGTAATATGCCTTTCAAGCAATCTGACCGAGATCGTTTATGAGCTCGGGTTCGGTTCAAGGCTCATAGGCAGAGGCAGCTACTGCGAATATCCTGAAGAAGCCTCGTCACTGCCGGATTTCGGCAGACCGGCTTATCCCGACCTTGAAGCGATAATAAAGGCATCACCCGATCTTCTGCTTACAGCAACATCGATACCGAACATTGATGTTGTGAAGCTGTCGGATAACGGAATAAAAGTAGTTTTTATACCCGCGCCTCATTCTGTCGATGAATTCGGCAGAATATACACTGCTCTCGGTATGATCTTCGAGGGTATGTTTGACGGCGGTGACGACGGTAATAAGGTGTTCTCCGATATAAGAAACAAGCTCTCCGGCAGCGGTATATCCATCGGCAGCTTTATATATGTAACAGAAGGCGGTGCGATAGCCGGCGGAGATACGATCGAAAGCTCAGTTCTGTCGATATTCGGAACAAATCTTGCGAAGGATAAGACCGGATATTGTTACGCAGCCGATGCGCTGAGCGATGAACAGCCGGAGGTAGTTATTCTTAACAGCGATGTTTCCGCAGAAACGCTCATCGATGACGAGAAACTCGGCAGTCTTGACGCTGTGCGTGAAGGCAGGATAATCAACTTGAGCAATTCATATTTTGAAAGCCCGTCAGGAAGGATAACCGGTCTGCTGGAAGAATTGTCGGGAGTGTGAGGAGAAAAGCTATGAAGCTCACTTCGCTCTTATATGCGCACAGACCTGTCCTGTCGGGTGTATCGAGGACATAAGAAGTTTGTATTTCACGGAATGTGATAATAATAAAAATGTGACAAGAAAAGAAGGGGAAAGGTAAAATGAACACATTTTCGTCATTTATCAGCGAAAAGTTTGACAACCTGAAAGCCGTGATAACAGCGAGGCTGGAGCGTGAAGCAGGAGCCGAAGACAAACACGGCTACCGTATGCTTACAGAGCATCTGGAGCTGAAAAATGCCGGCAGGATAGTGATATTCTCCGTTATTACGTTTTTGCTTGGAGTTCTTGAGATAGTTCTTGGAAATCATTCTGCGATAGGAATTACAGGGGCTGTAATTATTATGATATCTTCTGCAGTAATGTGCTGGCTTTGCGGACGCTCGGTTTTCTCAAGATCGCATGATTCAAAGCTGCTCAATATGTTTATTTATATCTATTGGGTGCTTTTTACATTAAGTGAGATACTGTTATCTGTTTCAGAGCATACGGCAGGAAAGCTCCCGTATTCCTTCATTATCTTTCTTGCGGCAGCGATTGCCGTTCCTGTTGTAAAGATCTATGAAAGCGCTTTTTTTGCCGGTGTGACACTTATTTGTCTGATAACCTACGGTGTCGGTACAGCAGCTGATGCCATATATTACATAGGTTCGGCAGCATTTGTTCTCGCATATATCTGGGTCGCAGCTGTCATAAGGAGCTTTTATACAACAGAATGGCTCAGTGACCGACAGCTTGAACATACCGAAGAACGCTGTTCACAGATCGCGCATAAGGATTCGCTTACAGGTCTGCTGAATAAAGCCGGTCTTTCGGAGAAGTTTACGGAACTTTCTTCCGGCGGCAGAAAAGAGAGTATCTGTGTTGTACTTATCGACATTGACAACTTCCGCGCATATAACCATCTGTACGGCTACGACAAGAGCGACGAATGCCTTTGCCGCATCAGCAACTGCATAAAGATAGTTTCAAAGTCATATACCGAGCTTATCTCGCGTCTGGGCGGTGATGAATTCGTACTTGTGTTTGAGAATACTAACGAGGTTGAGGCTGTAAAGGTTGCAGAACAGCTCCGTCAGAGCATCGAAACTATGGCGCAGCCGTTCGGAAAGGGTGTAGTTACCGTTTCAATGGGCGTTTCCGGTACAGCGGAGCTGAAAAGCAGGAATACATATTCCGACCTGCTCAATGAAGCGGACAGTCAGCTCATGCTTGCCAAGAAAAGCGGACGCAACTGCATAGGATTCGGAGGAAGACCGTTTATACGCGACGGGCGTGCAGATCCTAACGCAATATGAACGTATGGTTATAGTGACATTAAATAATGATATTTTTTGTTATTTTTTGTTAAAAAAACTGTTGCATTTTTGGACATTTTTCGGTATAATATTTGTGTATGGAATTGTTTTTTCGTACAGATTTTAGAAAGTGGGGATTACCAATGTACAATGATCTGATCGATTCGGTAGGCTTTATTGCCAATACCGATAAAGAGTTAGCCGATGCTATGGCGGACGAGCTCAAACGCCAGAAGCGCAATCTTGAGCTTATCGCAAGTGAGAATATCGTTTCTCCCGCTGTTATGGCAGCAATGGGAAGCGTTCTTACAAACAAATATGCTGAGGGATATCCCGGAAAGCGTTATTACGGCGGCTGCGAATATGTTGATGTTGTTGAGACTATCGCAATAGAGCGTGCTAAGAAGCTGTTCGGCGCTAATTTTGCCAATGTTCAGCCTCATTCCGGCGCACAGGCAAATACCGCTGTATATTTCGCGCTTCTCCAGCCCGGTGATACCGTTCTCGGTATGAGCCTTGCGCACGGCGGTCATCTTACACACGGTTCTCCCGTAAATATATCCGGCAAATACTTCAACTTCGTTCCTTATGGTCTTAACGACAAAACAGGAATGCTTGATTATGACGAGGTTGAAAGACTTGCTAAAGAAAATAACCCCAAGCTTATCGTTGCAGGAGCGAGTGCATATCCGAGAAAGATAGATTTTGAGCGTCTTTCTGCTATCGCAAAGAGTGTTGGTGCTTATTTTATGGTTGATATGGCTCATATCGCGGGTCTTGTTGCTGCCGGTCAGCACCAGTCTCCCGTTCCTTACGCTGATATCGTTACTACCACTACACATAAGACTCTCCGCGGTCCGAGAGGCGGTATGATTCTCACAAATGATGAGGAACTCGCAAAGAAGATCAACAAGGCTATTTTCCCCGGAACACAGGGCGGTCCGCTTATGCACGTTATTGCCGCAAAGGCGGTATGCTTCGGTGAGGCACTTAAGCCCGAATTCAAGGAATACGGCAAGCAGATCGTAAAGAATGCCGCTGTTCTTGCTGAATCACTGCTTGAAAAGGGATTCGATCTCGTTTCCGGCGGTACGGACAACCACCTTATGCTTGTTGACCTCAGACCGTTCAATATTACGGGCAAGGAGCTTGAAACAAAGCTTGACGAAGTTTACATCACTGTAAACAAGAACGCTATCCCGAATGATCCCCAGAAGCCCGCGTTCACAAGCGGCGTGCGTATAGGAACTCCCGCTGTTACCACAAGAGGTCTTAAGGAAGATGATATGAGAGAGATCGCTGAATGCATCTATCTTACCGCTAAGGATTTTGACAATTCAAAGGATAAGATCAGAGAAAAGGTAACCGCTATCTGCAAGAAATACCCGCTTTATGAATAAGATGTGAAATGTAACGGATTGGAGAAATATATATGACTACTACACCCAGTCAGATCGTGCTTAACACACAGGATTCCGTAGCACCTATCGGAATAATTGCCATGGACGGAGCAAAGGAGCTCGGAAGCAAGATAAACGATTATCTTGTTAAATGGGCTCAGGACAGCGGACTCAACGTTGAGTCATATCTTATCGAAACGACCTGTCCGCGTTTTTCTTCCGGTGATGCCAAGGCTCTTATCAAGGAGTCTATCCGCGGTGATGATATCTATATCGTTGTAGATACAGGAAACTACAGCTGCACCTATGAGCTTTTCGGCAGACAGAATGCAATGTCTCCCGACGATCATTTCCAGGATCTCAAAAGACTTATCCAGGCTATGAGCGGTAAGGCTCACAGAATAAATGTTATAATGCCGCTTCTGTACGGCGGAAGACAGCACAGAAGAAATTACCGTGAGTCCCTTGACTGCGCGGTAGCACTTCAGGAACTTGCGGCAATGCAGGTAGAGAATATAATCTGCATTGATGCACATGACGCAAGAGTATGCAACGCAATACCGCTTATAGGCTTCGACAATGTAATGCCTACATACCAGGTGCTCAAAACGCTGTTCAGATCGGTTGAGAACCTTAACATCACTCCCGAAACATTCGCAGTCGTTAGCCCGGACGAAGGCGCTATGAACCGTAATATGTACTATGCTTCGGTACTCGGCGTTCAGCTCGGAATGTTCTACAAGCGCCGTGACTATTCAAGAGTAGTGAACGGCAGAAACCCGATAGTTGCGCATGAATACCTCGGTGATTCTGTAGAGGGCAAGGATATATTTATCGCTGATGATATCATTTCCTCCGGTGAATCAATGATGGACGTTGCGGGTGAGCTTAAAAAGAGAAACGCAAACAGAATAATATGCTATGCAACATATCCGATTTTCACGAACGGACTTGAAAAGTTCGACAAGGCAGTAAGCGAAGGACTTATTGATTATGTTCTCGGAACAAACCTCACATATCGTACACCTGATCTGCTTTCGAGAAAATGGTTCCATGAAGTTGATGTTTCAAAGTATATAGCGTACTTCATCACAGCGCTCAACCATGATGTATCTATAAGCAAGATAATTGATCCTCACAGCAAGATCAAGACACTTCTGCAGAAGTATAACGTCAAGGGCGGAGACAATATCTGACATATTTCAAAGCCGCACTGATAAGTGCGGCTTTGTTTCTTACAGGAGAAAGTTATGCCATTAGCAGACAGCATAAGACCGAGAACACTTGATGAGGTTGTAGGTCAGAAGCATATCCTCGGAAAGGGAAGACCCCTCCGCAATATTATTGAATCCGGCCAAATACCGAATATGATATTCTACGGCTCATCCGGAATAGGAAAGACTACGGTAGCCAATATTATCGCAGAATCTACGGAAATGCAGCTTTTCAAGCTCAACGGCACTTCCTGTTCCACTGCGGACATTAAAGACATAATATCTGCGCGCGGCACATTCGGTTTCGGCAAGGAGAACGGGATATTGCTTTACCTTGACGAGATACAGTACCTCAACAAAAAGCAGCAGCAGAGTCTTCTCGAATATACCGAGAACGGGGATATAACACTAATAGCGTCAACAACGGAGAATCCGTATTTCTATGTTTACAATGCTATTTTGTCGCGTTCAACAGTGTTTGAATTCAAGCCGGTCGATAAAGAAGACGTAATTCCGGCATTGAAACGCGCATTTGAAATTGCCTGCAAAAACAACGAGCTTGATTACAGCTTTTCGGAAGAAGCGTTCGAGTACATTGCGTCGGGCTGCGGCGGTGATGTCCGAAAAGGCATTAACACCGTGGAGCTCTGCCTGCTTGCTGCAAACAACGGTGTGATAGACCTTGAACTCGCTAAGCAGCTCACACAGAAAAGCGCTATGAAATATGACCGGGCGGGAGATCAGCACTACGATATCCTGTCCGCTTTTCAGAAGTCTATCCGCGGCTCGGACGAAAATGCCGCTTTGCATTATCTTGCAAGACTTATCGCGGCAAACGATATGGCTTCAATATGCAGACGGCTTCTTGTGATTGCCTGTGAAGATGTCGGTCTTGCGTATCCGTCAGCTATTCCAATCGTGAAAGCCTGTGTTGACAGCGCATTGCAGCTTGGATTTCCGGAAGCGAGAATTCCTCTTGCAGACGCGGCCGTATTGCTTGCGACAGCACCTAAATCCAACAGTGCATATATGGCGATAAATATGGCTATACAGGACGTGGAGCAGGGAAATACCGGTGATTTTCCCCGCCACCTGCAGAACGTACACTGTGACGGTGAGGGTGCCGCTGTAAAGGGTCAGAATTACTTATACCCGCATGATTACCCTAACCACTATGTTGAGCAGCAATACCTGCCGGATAACATAAAAGACAGGGTATATTATAAATTCGGTGACAATAAGTTTGAACAAGCGGCTTATGAATACCGCAAGAAAATAAAAGGAATCAATGACGGCAAAAATCGGTGATTATTGTCTTATCCGAACCGTCTGTCGAATATTTCCAGCTTTTTAGGCTGCCCGATGTGATGAAATACTCAAATTCGGGCGGTCTTTCTTTCTTATCTGAATCGAATGTATCTACGATTATCAGTTTTATTTTCATTTTGGGCGGTATTATTGCTTTTATGTAAACACTGACCTTGCTTCCTACCTCAATACCCGGTTTCAGCTCCGCAAGTCCGGCGAGGTTAGGTTTCAGTTCCACAAAGATACCATAGCTTTCTATTGAACGCACGATACCTGTCACAGTCTCGCCAATGCCGAATTTATCCGCATTTTCCTGCCATGTACCGAGCAGTTCTTTATGTGTAAGCGTGATCTTGCCATCCTCTATACTTTTGACTGCTGTCTTTATGTTCTGTCCGATGAAAAAGCGGTCACTCGGGTGTGATATCCGGGATACTGATATCAGATCAATAGGAACCAGCGACGGAATTCCGCAGCCAATATCCACAAAAGCTCCGAATTGCTCCATGTGCGTGACCTTTGCATCTATGATATCCCCGCATTTCAGCTGTGAAATATAGTTTTCTATACACTCCTTCTGCGCAAGTCTCCTTGAAAGAACGGCCGTCGTTATTCCGTCCGCATCATTCTCAAATCCGAGTATCTTAAACGAGACGGGCTTGTTCACGCGTGAGATCAGTGCGATATCTCTTGTTGTTCCGTTTTCAATGCCGACAGCGCCCTCAGTGCGTTTTATTCTGCCCCTTAAGAATCCCATTTCAACGATAAGGTCATGCTCTCCGGTGCATAAAACACACATTGCTTCAGCGATAGTGCCGTTCTTTATGTATTCCTCCGCTTCAGCTATATCGGCGGGGCAATTTTCAAGTTCTCCTTCCGGATAATACTTGTTCATATTTGTACCGTTCCTTTCTTTTGAGAAAATGTCTTTCTGTCAATATTATGAGAAAAGGAACGTTTATATGCACCGATAAAAACAAATAACCCGCTGTCCGTATCAGGTACAGCGGGTTATATTATTCAGCAGTGATATTATTATGCGGCATCAGATTCTACGCTGCCGTTCATAAGACCTTCAATATGTTCGATAAGTCTCTCGGCGGCTTTTTCGTGAGTTTTTTCTGTCGGGTGCCAGTCAGCGGCAAGTCCGTCCTTATCGCTCTGCTGTGCGAACGCAAGATATGTTACGTTGGTATCACCTGTCTCTTCGGTGTATCTCTCTACTGCTTTCTTTACGGAGGAGTTAAGGCTCGCGCCCATGGTTCCGAGAGCACAGACGATATGAGAATCGGGATTGCAGCTTCTTACCTGCTTGATGAAATCACAATATCCCGCAATGAATTCCTCACGTCTTTCTTTGTCGGTTACATAGCTTATATCGTTAGTTCCGAGATTGATAACTATGTAATCGGGAACAAAAGAGCTGAAATCCCACGGAGTTGTCTCGTCAAAGAGACCGGCGCTTGAGCCGTATGTCTTTGTAAACTGCTCATATACGGGAGGAACAATCTGCTCGGCAACCTTTTCTCCGTTGCTTGAATAGCCGGAAACGATACCGTGACCGCTGTATGATACAAAGCTGTAATCTGCGTCAAGAGCTTCGGCTGTTTTGTATGCGTAAGTTTTGGTAGCATCCTCGGTCTTTGTGGAGAAATGATGATCCTTATTTTCGTCGTCAACTCCGTAACCGCAGGTTATTGAGTCGCCGATAAATTCGATCTTGAGATCTTTTTCGGGGGTAGGGGAGATGCCGTTCTCGGAAGTGACATTGACAGCACTGATACCGAATGTCGAGTTTGCGGATTCGGAGAGTTTAACTACCTTAACCGTAACGTCTTCCGGAGTGTCGGACGAGAAAACTTCGTAGTTCTTTGCAAAATCGTCCACCATTTCATCAATCTTTCTCTCACCATTTACATAAACGGCAAATCTTGCCTGTGAATCGGCCGCACCGAAAGCAGTTCCGTCGCCTTTAACGTCAATAGATGCATGAGTCCCCTTGAATGTGAACTCAATGCCGCTTGCAGACTGGGCGATCCACAGTGTACCGTCATTCATAAGGGTTCTGCCTATGAGCTTAACGTTTGAAGCGTCGGGAGTGTAAGCGGTCTCTCCGGAACCGGATGTGCTTTCTGTTTCCGTTTCAGTCTGAGTGCCGGTTTCGGATGTCTGGGCTTCCGTGGACTTTGCGTCAGTTGATTCGACCGCAGAGGACTGTGTACCGGCAGTTGTGGTGGTCTGTGCGGTATTTCCACCGCATGATGAAACGGCGACTGCCATAACAGCTATAACAGTTAATGATGCGACGATTCTTCTTAATGATATCATGGTTGTTTTCACCTTTCCTTATTATATGTTTTTTTATCTTTCGTTGTTTGATATACCGGCATTGTCGATTCGTCTGCCGGCGAGGAATTCGGGTCTTTCAAGCAGTCCTGCGCGTTCTTCGATTATAATGAACGGTGTCAGATCCTTGTTTTTCTTGTGCGCTTTATACGGGAACAGGAATTTGAATGTATGTACGCCGCCTTTGCAGTAGATGTTCACATCATATCCGATAAGATTTGAGAAGCGTTTTCTTTCAATGTATTCCACATTGAGGACTTCTGAATAATATATATCTGCGCGAACATCACGTTTCGGACATACTATAAGCATTTTCTGTTCATCGGCATAAAAAGTGTACTGATCTCCGGAGAGTATCATTCTTATCATACCTACAAGAATAAATACAGATGCTATCGGGGAGACTATCTTCAGTGCGTCAAAGATCAGAGTAAAAAGAACGCTTGCAAGATTGGCCGAGGCTTGAATACTTACGGCGAATATTATTGAAAGACACAGAACGATAATAACGACAGTCATTATGATATACGGGACTTCATAAGGGTTTCGGCAGAGGAAAATTCCGCGTCTGCTGTACTCAAAGCGGTCATCGACCGCGCTCAGGGAAGTGGTATAGCTTGATCTCATAATGCCTCCTTATCCGTTTGTTTATGTGTCCTGTCTTAACATTGCAGTGCGTTCTTCGATAATGCGGAACGGTGTGTTCTGCGGTGATTTGTCCGGGATACTCTTGTTGAACATATATTCAAGGGTCAGGGTACCGAGTGAACCGGTTATTATAGTTACCGTATATCCCCGTATAATCCTGCCGAACAGTCTGCGTTCCTCATATTGTACCGATCTTACATCGCTGTAGAAGATATCGGTCTTTCCGACATTGTCGTTTTTTGACGAATAGCTGAATCTGTTTGCATCGGCACTGTACCAATACTCCTTGCCGCTAAGTATAAGTTTTAAAGCAATTGCTTCACCAATCGCAAGCAGTATCACAAATCCGATAAAAGTAAGCGCCGCTACACCCGCATAAGTCGTAGGATCAGTCTGTGCGTAAAGAGTATGCTCTCTATAAACATTGTAAATTGCTGTATATCCTCCGCCGAGCAGAAGTACACCGATAACTACGGCAGTAATAAGCGCTATCCGTTCGGTTGCCATAGAGCAGCGGAATGTGCCTTTGGTGGAAAAACCGAATCTGTCATCTATCGGAGAATGTGATTCATACATATTATTCCGATAATACAGTCTTTATGTGCAGCTCCTCAAGCTGCTTCTCGTCAACCACAGCGGGGCAGTCGCTCATAAGCTCGCTTGCGTCCTTTACCTTCGGGAAAGCAAGTACATCTCTCAAGCTGTCTGCACCGCAGATAAGCATTGCGAGTCTGTCAAGACCTATTCCCATACCTCCGTGAGGAGGAGCCGCAAACTTATATGCATCAACCAGGAATCCGAATTTTGCCTGTATCTCTTCTTCTGTAAGTCCGAGAAGCTCAAACATCTTCTGCTGGAGTTCGGGATCATTGATACGGATAGAACCGCTGCACAGCTCAACGCCGTTAAGAACAAGGTCATAGCATTTAGCGAATACCTTTTCGGGATTTTCTTCAAGATGCGGTATGCACTCGTCAAGCGGCATAGTGAACGGGTGGTGCATAGCGTCCCAGTGCTGTGTTTCTTCGTTGTACTCAAAGAACGGAAACTCTGTTATCCAAAGGTAATTCCAGCCCTCCGGGATAATATCGAGCTGCTTGCCGACCTGCAGACGCAGAGCGCCGAGGACAGGCAGTGTCACTTTGTTCTTGTCTGCAACGATAAGTGCAACATCTCCCTTTTCACAGCCGAGAGCATTCAGAATAGCCTGCATTTCGTCATCTGTCATAAACTTTGCGAAAGAGCAGTTCGGCGTGTCATCTACCCAGCGAATATACGCAAGTCCCTTAGCGCCAATGCCTTTTGCAGCTTCGGTGAGTTTGTCTATTTCCTTACGGGTAAGTGTTCCGGCAGCGTTCTTGGCAACAATGCCGCGTACCGAACCGCCGTTCTGTATAGCTGATGTAAACACACCGAATCCGCAGTCCTTAACAATATCGGAAATATCGGTTATCTCCATACCAAAACGGGTATCCGGCTTATCGGAGCCGTACCTGTTCATAGCATCGTTGTAGCTCAGACGAGGCAGAGGGGTAGGTATGTCGATATCAAGAGTCTCTTTCATCAGCTTTTTTATAAAGCCTTCTGCTATGAGCAGAATATCATCAACATCCACGAACGACATTTCAAGGTCTATCTGCGTGAACTCTGGCTGTCTGTCGGCACGGAGGTCTTCGTCACGGAAGCAGCGTGCAAGCTGGATATAACGGTCAAAACCGGATATCATAAGCAGCTGCTTGTATATCTGCGGAGACTGGGGAAGTGCGTAAAACTTTCCTTCGTGTATTCTTGACGGAACGAGATAGTCTCTTGCGCCTTCGGGAGTGGATTTTATCATCATGGGAGTCTCGATCTCAAGGAAGCCGTTGTCATAGAAATAATCACGGGCTATCTTCGCTATCTTGTGACGCATGATTATATTGTCCTGCAGCTTCTTTCTGCGCAGATCAAGATATCTGTACTTAAGACGGAGTTCGTCGTTTACCTTTGTATCGTTTGTGATCTCAAACGGGGGAGTCTGAGCTTTGGAAAGTATGCGCAGATCAGAAACGAGAATCTCAACATCACCGGTTTTTATATCATTATTAATGCTTTCACGCTTGCGGAGTACGCCCTTGGCCATAAGCACATATTCACTCCTGACCGACTTGGCTTTTTCAAATACCGCCTTATCGGTTGTATCATCGAATACAAGCTGAACTATGCCTGTCCTGTCACGCAGGTCGATGAATATAAGGCTGCCCTTATCACGGATACGCTGTGTAAATCCGCCAACGGTAACTTCGTTTCCGATGCCTTCGACCTCGCCGCAGTAATGTGTGCGGTTAAGTCCTTTCATATTATCTGCCATTGTTTTATTGTCCTTTCTTCTGCACATCAATGATATGCACGACTTATCAACTGTATATTATACCATATATTATAGAAAATTTCAATAGTTTTGAACGAATTTTGAAACAGTATGGAAAAGTATTGATTTTAATGATAATTTGTGATAAGATAGAACTGTTATTTAAAAAGAGTACTATATTTGAAAAATATATCTGATTGCGTAAAATAAATATTTTATGCAATTCGGGGAAGCGAAATATATATAAAGAGGTGTCTGTATGAAGTTTGATGATTGTCCGGCATATCTGCAGGAATATCTGAATTATATTGAGACTGTAAAGCTGCGTTCAGCGCTTACAGTAAAGAATTATTATACAGACATCAAGCTGTTTCTGCGTTTTCTTAAAGTTGATGCAAGACTTGCAGACGAAAATGATTTTGACAATATCACTATTGAAGACGTCCCGGAAAGTCTTGTACGAAATGTTACACTCAACGATCTGCTTGCGTTTCTTTCTTACACATCATCAGAGCGCGACAATCATTCACAGGCTCGTGCAAGAAAAGCTGTTGCGTTAAGACAGTTTTTCAAGTATCTTACAGTTAAAAAGATGTGGTTTGATGTAAGTCCGGCTCAGAATCTGGAGCTTCCGTCACCGAAAAAAACTCTTCCGAAGCATCTTACTATCGAACAAGCTACGGAACTGCTCAGAACTTGCTCGGATTTTAAGGATTGGACGGATTATCGTGATTACTGCATTATAACATTCTTTCTTAATTGCGGTATGCGTCTTTCTGAATTGGTAGGAATAAATGTAAACGATTACATTTCAACCAAAGAGGGTGGTGCGCCTGTTCATCGCATCAAAGTTCTCGGCAAAGGCAGCAAGGAACGTATAATATACCTTAATCCGGCTTGTGTATCGGCATATGAAAACTATCTTTCAGTCCGTCCGGAGTGCAAAGAAAAAGCGTTGTTTATAAGTAAAAGATCAAAACGTATATCCAATCGCCGAGTTGAGCAGATAATCGAAGAAAAACTGAAACTTTCTGGTCTGAGCGGTATGGGATTCTCTGTTCACAAGCTGAGACATACCGCTGCTACCCTGATGTATCAGAACGGTGTTGATGTAAGAGCTCTCAAAGAAGTCCTCGGACACGAAAATCTCGATACTACACAGATATACACACACGTTGCGAATGAACAGATAAGAAACGCCATGAATATGAATCCGCTTGCGGACGTTACTGCTGATAAAAAAGACAAATAATACCTTATTGGAATAAAATGTAATTAATTAACAGAAAATATTGGATACAGTACTTGATTTATTTGTAACAATGTGCTATAATAACTAAAGTTTACTTTAAAGTGTGATTAATTTTGAAAGAAGGACAATAAAATGAATATCGCGGTAGTCGGTCTTGGCCTGATAGGCGGTTCGTTCTGCAAAGCTCTCAAGAAGCATACATTCCATCATATAATGGGTCTGGACAACAATAAGGAAACGATAAATAAGGCACTTGATTACGGAGCTATTGACGAGGAGATAACTCCTGACAGACTTAACGAAGCAAATCTCACCATAATCTGTCTTTACCCTCAGGCTATTGTGAATTTCGTAAAAGAAAATGCTGCCAATTTCAAAAAAGGCGGTATTGTAATAGATTCCTGCGGTATAAAGGAGTACGTTGTAAATGAATGTACACCCGTACTTGATGAGCAGGGAGTCATATTTGTTGGAACTCATCCTATGGCGGGAAGAGAGTTTTCGGGTTTCGATTTTTCACAGGACGATCTTTTCAAAGGCGCAAGCTTTATCATAACTCCCACAGAGAGTACCCCACAGATAGCCGTCGATCTTCTGCAGACACTTGCCGGCAGCATAGAGTTCGGTAAAGCTGTAATATCCACGCCGCAGAAGCACGATGAGGTTATTGCATATACT
>CACZGM010000012.1 GCA_902780695.1 uncultured Ruminococcus sp.
AGGCTATTACATTATAAAAGGTGAGACCAAAGGCAAGTTCGCTATCTGGAATGAAGATAAGACTGTTTTTAAGGATAATATCTATGACTATGAAGATTGTGAATGGATCATAGACAAGGAGACGGTAGATCATTCCGATATGGTAATGATAAAAATGCTTTATGAGAAAGAAATACATGAGTTAAGTGCTTTATTTGTTGAACTGATGCAAAAGAGAGACCGAGAAGGATCGCTTGATTCAAAAAGTCAGAATCTATACAACTGGGTTGAAAAGGTCAGAAAAAGAAAGGCAGAAGATAAAAGCAAGACAAGCGGAGGGGATAAAGCTCGCGCTTGCAAAAGGAATCCATTTCGGGAGGAAGAAGACTGAAATACCGGAGAACTTCTACGCAGAATGCAACAGGTGGTTGGAAGGCGAGCAGACTGCTATTACAACCATGCGAAATGTAGGCATGAAAAAGACTACTTTCTATAAGATCGTCAATGAGCAGATGCCGGAGATCGTCAGGAGGTGCTGATTGCTCTTAACATCAAATTATATGTGATAATAAAATACAACACACATAACATAAAAATAATCCGAAAAGATGCAATTTAATGCATTCGGATAATAAATAAACAAGGAGAACAATAAAATGAAATGTACAGATCAAAAGGTGTTGTATTTTGATGATGTCAGAAAGACTGCAATTTACACATTCGACGGCACATTCCGGACTTTTTTCAAAGCAGGGATTTTCGATGTTGAGGCATTGTCGAGGATAAGAAATGCAAAGCCTCCGCACATACTGAAGCTGCTGAGATTCGATGAGACAACAATGCTTACTGAGTTTGTGGAAGGGGAAAGTCTTATGACAGCCCGTCTCGGAAAGGAGCAGTTATACAATGTGATACTGCAGATCTGCGACGGCGTAAGTGCGCTGCACTCTCTTGGTGTTCTGCACCTTGATATAATGACATCAAATATCATGATCAGCAATGGGAATGTCACTATTGTTGATCTTGAATCGTCAAGGTATGCAGAGAACAGGTATGTGACTGATAATATCTATGCAGGAAACAGATTCTTCTCTGCACCAGAACTTCTGAGAGGAGACGCAGTTGACTACAGGGCAGATATCTTTTCATTAGGCTGTACAATCGCAGATATCATGCGAATGAATAAAGGCGGGAATGTTCTGGCGGACATAGCAACAAAATGCCAGACCACCGAGCCCCGGCACAGATATGATTCTGTTGAAAGTCTGAAAAAGGATATAATAAAGGCAGTAAGGCTTGAAGGTGTGGTTTATATCGGCTGACAGATGAACCTGAAAGCTGCATAAACGATCAGACTGAAATCAACAGATAAGTAATAAACAGCAAGGAGGAACATCGTATGTTCAACGACTACAAAGATATGGTCAGTATTGATGAGACTTGTGAGATGCTGCGGATAGGAAGGAATAAAGTGTATGAGCTTCTGCGCTCCGGCACCCTTGGAGGTTTCAAGGAGGGGAGGATTTGGAAGATACCCAAGTTCGCAGTTGAAGCCTATATTATGGAGCGAAGTACAAGAAAAAACGAGACAGCTTAGCTGTCTCGTTTCAGTCTGTCAAAAACCAATACTTTGGCTTACTTGTCAGCCCTTTTTCATAGAAATGGAAAAAATGTGCTGTATAGGATTATGGACTCCCCTAAACAAGTCCTGTAAATCAGAACATTAAAAGATATCTCCCGGTAATATATGATCTGTAATGTTGCAAAACAACAATTATCCTTTACCAATGATATAACATCACATTAAAAAACAAGGATCAGCAAGTGTCGGACACAGTCCGGTAATACTTTTTGCTGATCCTGTCACAATAATGTATTGAAAGGATAATGAATATGAATAGTTATAAGATGAAAGCCTATGATAGATACCATAGTACTTATAGCAATAGTTATAATAATAGTACTTATAGCAATAATTATAATAAAAAGATGTGTAATAATCATAGTAGTACATATAAGGAAAAGTCTGCACCCTGTAAAAAATCAAAGGTGATACAGTTCAAAGTAAGTGATGAGCTTTATGATAGTCTTAAGAGCAAGGCAGATGAAGAGGACCTCTCTGTAAATCGCTATGTCAAAAAGTGTATGACAGAGTCAGTACATGGGCATACAGGTCTTACGCCTGAAATGCTGTTAAGGCTTACAGGCATATATAATATGCTGCAGCTTCCTATGTGCAATTGGAATGACGACATGAGGAAGAACTACAATGAAGAGATGAGGAGGCTTTACAGTGAACTTTTTCGATAATCATGACCCATACAGCAACCTCAGCTGTGTGTATAATGTGACAAACTATGTGCTGAGAGATAAAGCAGGACAAGGAAATGCCATGAACAGGTTTTCGGGTGGAATGAATGTATTTGACCTATCAAAGGCAGGCGAAGAGTTCATGCAGGTTAAAAGGTATTATGGAAAGATGTTCGGCAGGCATATCAAGCATTTCTACATAACCTTTGACAAGGACGAGCCTGTCACGCCGGAGCTTGCATATATTCTTGCATACCATATAAGTATGTTCTATCGGAGCAGGTTTCAGGTGGTTTTTTCTGTGCATGAAGAAACAGAGAATCTACATATCCACTTTGCTGTAAATACAGTAAGCTTCATAGACGGAAAGAAGCTACACGAGGGACTGGAGGAGCTTTATGCGTTTGAGATTTTTTGCAGGGATTGCTATAAGGCGCTGATGAAAAGCAGGACAAAAGAATAAATAACATTGAAAAAATACTTGCGCGATAAAATTTTGCCTAAAAATATATAAGACCGAACAATCTTTTGCGCCTGCAAGGTTTTTTGCAAAGTTTTTTTCAAAATGTCAATTTTCAATGAGCAGATCAGATGAACAAATAACATCGAATTTACAATAATAACACTGCCTGTGTTACATGATAAAATTTATGATATAATGCGGTGAAACCATGACAGACTATATTCAGAGAAGGCTACAAGACTATATTCAGAGAAGGCTATATATCCTTGACAAAACGATGTTTATGTGATATATTATAAATAGTATATATAGTATGGAGATTTTTATGGGAAGAAACATAGTAAAAGCAAAGCTGGACATAATATTTAAAAAGTTGTTTGAGGATAAGAATAATGAAGATCTGCTGCATGACTTCTTGTCCAGTATGCTGGAAATACCGTATGAGGACATAAAGCATATCGTCGTAGAAAATTCTGAGATACTGCCTGAGTCCATTTCCGGGAAGTTCAGCAGACTTGATATTCGCATGACTGTTGATAACAGACTTGTCAACTGTGAAATGCAGATAGCAAAAGAAAATGCATTCCGTGACAGATCGCTGTTTTATTGGTCAAAGCTGTACAGTGGCGATCTCAAAAGCGGCGATGAGTATGATAAGCTTAAGCAGAGTTTTTCCATTAATATTATCAACTTCAACGAGTTTGATACTCCTGATTTTCACTCTGTGTTTAAACTTATTAACCCGGCTAACGGAGAGCAGCTTACAGATAAGTGTGCTATACATTTCTTTGAACTGAAAAAGATAAACAAACAGGTAAACAAAAATAACCGTATGGAGCTGTGGCTTCAGCTTATAAATGCGGAGAGCGAGGAGGAACTTGATATGTTACAGCAAACAGAAGTTCAGCCGATACAGAAGGCTGTTATGATCATACACCAGATGAGTGATGACGAAAAGATACAAGAGCTTGCCCGCCTCCGCGAGAAAGCCCTACATGATGAAGCTTCGGCTCTGAGCACAGCGCGAAAAGAAGGACGTGACGAACGTGAGGATGAGCTTGTTAAAAGAATGCGCGAAAATGGAATTCCGGAAGACCAGATACAAAAAATCATTTTGAAATGAGTGGAAATACAAATGCCTGAGGATATAGTAAAATATTCTGGAAATACTAAGATTACCTATCATATCATGAGCGAAGAAGAAAAGATACAGGAACTTGCCCGCCTCCGTGAGAAAGCCCTACATGATGAAGCTTCGGCTCTGAGCACAGCGCGAAAAGAAGGACGTGAGCAAGGTCGTGCAGAAGGACGTGCAGAAGGACGCAACGAAATGATTGAAAAAATGCGCAAAAGTGGAATGACTGACGAGCAGATCGAGAAGATATTATCGGAATAACTGCGGCGCGCCGAGGAACTTGATATGTTACAGCAAACAGAAGTTCAGCCGATACAGAAGGCTGTTATGATCATACACCAGATGAGCGATGACGAAAAGATACAAGAGCTTGCCCGCCTCCGCGAGAAAGCCCTACATGATGAAGCTTCGGCTCTGAGCACGGCACGAAAAGAAGGACGTGAGCAAGGTCGTGCAGAAGGACGCGCAGAAGGACGTGAGCAAGGTCGCGATGAACGCGAGGATGAGCTTGTTAAAAGTATGCGCGAAAATGGAATTCCGGAAGATCAGATACAAAAAATCATTTTGAAATGAGTGGAAATACAAATAAAATTTTTGCGGTTGGAATTATTGCAAGGTACTATTACAGGCTGTGCAAACTTTTCGATCGCAATATTTTTTTGCAAGCTTTTGTAAGCACCCTGCTTCTTGAAAAAAAATTTGCAGTGTGCTATAATAACATTTGAAAGGAGGGCTTACCAATGCGATTTGCAATATATTCAAGAAAATCCCGATTTACAGGCAAGGGCGAGTCCATCGACAACCAGATCGACGACTGCCGGAGATTCATTCTGTCAAACTTCCCCGATACTAAAGAGGAAGAGATCTTCGTTTACGAAGACGAGGGCTATTCCGGCAAGAACACCAACCGCCCACAGTTCCAGCAGATGATGACAGTGGAGGATAAGGAGCCGTTCGACTTCATAGTAGTTTACAGGCTTGACAGGATCAGCAGAAACATGAGTGATTTTGCTGTGCTTATGGACAAGCTTGCGAAGAAAGGAACATCGTTCTATTCAACAAACGAGCGCTTCGATACTTCCACAGTGTCGGGTCAGATGATGATGACAATATCCGCTGCGTTCGCCCAGTTTGAGCGCCAGATCATTGCGGAGCGCGTAAGGGATAATGTCTATAAGCTTGCGAAGACAGGGCGCTGGCTCGGAGGCACTCCCCCGCTCGGATTTACCTCCCAGAATGAGACCTACATCGACGATTCCGGCATAGAAAGAAAGTGCCACAAGCTCATAGAAAACGAGAAGGAACTGGCTCTTGTAAGGCTCATATATGCCAAATACCTTGAGCTTCAATCACTTTCAAAGCTTGAAACGTTTATGATAAACTCCGGCTACAAGACAAGGAAGAATGCGGATTTCAGGGTCACTACCCTGCGCTACATAATCACAAATCCTACCTACTGTACAGCCGACAGCAAGAGCTATGAGTTTTTCAGAGACAGCGACTGCGATATCGCAGATATTGGGGAAAGCTGTAACGGTGAGCATGGATTTCTCGGATACAAGAAGTCGCAGACAAAACTTGATGACAGCAGAACACCCACAGAGCTTTCAGACTGGACAATCGCTCTCGGCAGGCACAAAGGCATTATCTCCAGCGCCGACTGGATAGAGGCACAGGAGATAATAACAGACCACTCCCGCCGTTATAAGAGAGTAAGACAGCCTCACAACCCTACTGCACTTCTTTCGGGAATACTAAGGTGCAAATGCGGAAGCTATATGCGCCCCAGAACATTCAAAGCAAACAAACAGGGCGAGAAACCTTATTCATATATGTGCGAGCTGAAGGAGCGCAGCAAAGGAGAAAAATGCTCCTGCCCCAATGTCAGCGGACGGGCTGCGGACAGAATGGTATGTGATGCCCTGCTGAACTACCAGGATGACGACAGCGTATTTGCGAGATATGTGAATATCGTATCTTCCATGGGCAAGAAGAATGAGGACATAGACAGCCTTGTCAGCTCCCACAAAACTATGATAGCAAAGAAGAAGAAAGCGATATCGGGACTGCTCCGGATGGCGGGGGAAGATGGCAGCATATCAGCCGATTATGTGCATGATGAGCTTACTTCACTGCACAGCGAGATCGAGCAGGAAGAGAATGAGATAAAGAGACTCGAAAGGCTTCGCGTAAGCGGCAGGACTCTTGAAACCGCTGCTAAGAATACAGAATCTCTTCTCAAGACATTCAAGGATAATTTTGATACCCTCAGCACAGACAACAAGCGAAATTTTATCAGAAAGTGCGTAAGCAGGATAGAATGGGACGGAGAAAACATCGGTGTTTTTCTCCTGGGCTGATGATCTTATAGCAGCACGAATCATCCGCCCCGAGCAGATTCCGTGTAACGACAGCCGACACACCGGTCACAATGGCAGTAAAAAGTCATCTGCGCGGCAGCAAGCCGGTCGTGCTGAATATCGCGACTAACGATGCGCTTGCGGGTTCCGCGAAAAATATCTTTTCACTGATGAATTATAAGAACTACTATTTTGTTCCGATATCGCAGGACAATTTCAGAAAAAAGCCGTTCTCGTTAATGGGAGATTTCGGCAGGATACCGGAAACGCTCATGTCTGCCCTCTCGCACAGCCAGATACAGCCGGTGCTGAATAATGAATAATTGCAGATCGCCGATCTGGGATCGGCGATCTCCGTCTGTCAAAAAAGTAAATTTTTTTGACAGACTTGTCCTGCGCGGACAGCGGCAGGGCTCTGCCCTGCACCCGCGGGGCTCTGCCCTCGACCCGCCAGCCCCCTTTAAAAAAAGGGGCTGGACACCCTAAACAGACTGCTGTATTTCAGAGTTTCTATTTATGTCGGGCGCAGATTGAAATGCAGTGGGGTTGGCAAAACCGTTCCTAAGAATAATAATAACCGCACAGATTGTTTGTCTGTGCGATTTCGTTTACTATACATAGCAGAGTATAACTAACCGAGGTGCTGCACTTTTCCTTAGAAGAGTGTCGCTACGCATTTCGCCGCGGGGCGTTCCCCGCCGCTCACTTGCCCACACAGAACCGTCTGAACACCTGATCCACGACCGTGTCACTGACCTGTTCGCCGGACAGCTCATACAGCCTGTCGAGCGCGTTCTCGCACATTATTCCTACCGCGTCGAGAGTCACTCCGGATTCGAGCGCTTCAAGCGCCTTTCTGGTATGGTCGAGAGCTTCCGACGCGCATATCCGCTGCCGTTCGTTCGCAATAAATCCCGCCGTAAGATCAAGATCTCCTATTCCGGCTATCTTCGATACCGCCTTTTCGAGCAGCTTCACGCTTGCAGGATCCTTCGCGCTTATCCGCACGATATCCGCAAACCTGTCCTCAAGCGCGGCGATATCCGCTTTTTCCTCAAGATCGGTCTTGTTTATCACGCACAGCGTCCGCTTTCCGTCAAGCCTTTCGATAAGGCGCTCATCGTCGCGGTTCAGCGGTCTGCTCGAATCAAAGACCGCCAGCACCACCGACGCTTCTCCGAGCTTCTTTAACATACGCTCAACGCCTATGCTCTCCACCACGTCGTCCGTCTCGCGTATTCCCGCACAGTCTGCAAGCCTGAGCATCAATCCGCCGAGCATCACCGTTTCTTCCACGATATCGCGGGTCGTTCCCTCAATATCGGTGACAATGCTTTTTTCCGTCCCGGAAAGCAGATTCATCAGCGTTGATTTCCCGACGTTCGGTCTCCCGACTATCGCACATGGTATGCCGTCGCGTATTAGCTGCCCCTCTCCGTGGCTTGCCACAAGGCTGCCGAGCTCGTCCGCAATATGCCGCAGTTTTTCCGCTTCAAGACTGCCGTCGAATTCGTCCTCCATTTCGTCCGGATAGTCTATCCACGCCTGTATCAGCGTGACTATCGACAGCAGCTCGTCCGAGACCGCCCTTATCCTGCGGTACAGCGCGCCCTCTCTCTGCGAGCCCGCGCAGAGCAGGAACTGTTCGTTCTGCGCGCTTATCACGTCCGCGACAGCCTCTGCCTGCGTCAGCGACATCTTGCCGTTGAGCAGGGCGCGTTTGGTGAATTCTCCCGCCTGCGCAGGTACCGCTCCCGCCGTGAAACACGCGGAAAGCACCCTCTTTGCCGTATAGATACCGCCGTGACAGGATATCTCCGCGCTGTCCTCGCCTGTGTAGCTGTGGGGAGCCCTGTATATCAGCAGCACCCCGTCGTCCAGCCGCTTTGCGCCGTCGTGTATCTCGCCGTAGCAGGCGGTGTAGCCGCGCATTTCCTTTATATTCCTGCCGCTGACGGGGGTGAATACCCGCTCCGCGATTCCGGAGGCATTGTCTCCGGATATCCGTATAACGGCTATGCCGCCTTCCGCAGGCGGGGTCGCTATCGCCGCGATCGTGCGCATATCATCATTCCTTACCTTTGAATAGTTTTGCGAAAAAGCCCTTTTTCTCTTTCTTTGCGGGAACTTCTTCCGCTTTTTCGACGGCTTCTTCGCTTTCGCCGTCCTCGCCGTAGTATTCCGCGTAATCCTCATCGCTCAGCGTCTCGTTCAGTGCTTCGCTCAGCGACCGTCTGTGCAGCTCATCACCCGTGTCTTCGAGCAGATATGTGTAGATCCGCTTCGGCTTCGGTATCTTAAGGCTGTCCATGCCGTCAGCGGTTATTTCTTCCAGTCCGGCGAGCATATCATCGGACAGCTCCTGATTCATCGTGTCGTAGTATTCCTCGCTGCGGATATTGAACTCCTCTGCCGGATCCGCGCCAGATATTGCGGAAAGGTGTATGCTGTCACGCAGCCACGACGAAAATCCGAGATAATTTATCCATGTCGAATTAATCATAGCCAGCATATATTCGGTCTGCTTCCTGATGACGGCTTCTTTTCCGTATTTTTCCACCGCTTCTTCGTAAAGCTCCGGAGCCTGCTCCTGCCATATAGCCGGAACACGTTCTTCCCGCAGAAATTTCTCGCGTGTGGAGAATACAAGATCGCGGTGCTTTTCGCAGATCATCGTGAATTTCAGCAGCCTTACCCTCTCGTCGAGTGTTTTGCCCTGCGATATCTTCTGTATGCGGGCGACTTCCTTCACGACTGTTCTGTCGGTTATTTCGTCCGCCGTGGGTTCGGGATATTTATGCCGCGGGATCAGATTTTTCAGCTTGTATATCGTCATTATCTTCTCGTCCAGCGATACGAAAAGCCTGCTCTGCCCGGGGTCGCCCTGTCTCGCCGCACGTCCGCGGAGCTGATCGTTTATGCGTGAGCTCTCCGCGAGGAAAGTGCCGATCGCGTACAGACCGCCTGCGTTCACAGCTTTTTCCCGCAGCTTTTCGTCCGCGCCGCCGAGCTTAATATCAACGCCGCGTCCCGCCATATTTGTCGAAACGGTAACGGCTCCCGGCATACCGGCATTTTTTATTATACCCGCTTCAAGCTCATCGTTCTTCGCGTTCAGCACATTATGTTCTATTCCTGCGGCTTTCAGCAGCTCCGACAGCTTTTCGCTCTGCGCTATATCAGATGTTCCGATAAGCACAGGCTGCTCTTTTGCATGAGCCGACTGCACTTCCTTTACCACAGCCGCCAGCTTGCTGTCCTCGTCGTAATAGACCGCCATAGGCAGGTCTTCGCGTATGGACGGAGTGTTCGGGTCAACGTGCTTCACCACAAGCCCGTACAGCTCGTCAAATTCCTCTGCCGCGCTCATTGCAGTGCCGGTCATGCCCGAAACACGCTCGTACTGCCGCATATAGAACTGTATCGGTATGCTGCCCATGATCGCGCCGCGCTCGGTAACGTTCAGCCCGTGTTTCAGCTCCACGGCACTTTGCAGAAGTCCGGGGAAACAGCGGTTTTCTGCGGCGCGTCCCGTGAACAGGTCGATTATAGATATCTTCCCGTCCTTTACGATGTAGTCTTTATCCTCTGTGAGAACGTGCAGCGCGATAAGTGAGTCGTTTATCCTTGTGAGAAGCTCGTTGTTCTCCTCGTCGTATATGTTTTCTATGCCAAAACGCTCCTCGGTCTTCTGTTCGCCGGAGCGCGTCAGGAATGCCGCCGATGTCGCCTCCTCGGTGCCGTAGTCCTCTTCGGTAAGCGTTTTTGCGAATTCAAATATCTCCGGGAGCTCCGCGTCTTTTTCCACGTCCATTACTCCCGCGGCGATAAGCGGTATTCTTGCTTCATCTATGAGCAGGGAGTCCGCTTCGTCCACGATAGCGTGTGTGTGCTCAAAGCCGCGTCCCACGATCTCGTCCTGCGAGAACACAAGGAAATCGCGCAGAAAATCAAATCCGCACTCCTTGACCGTTGAATACAGAACATCTGCATTGTAAGCGGCTTTTCTGCTGTCTGTATCCGTCTTTTCGGTGATGCAGGCGGTGCTTACTCCGAGCAGGTCATATACGGGCTTCATCCACTCTCTGTCACGGTTGGCGAGGTAGTCGTTGAATGTGAGGATATGGACGTGCTCGCCTTCGCATACCGAACGGAACGCCGCAAATACCGCGGCTATCGTTTTACCCTCACCGGTAGCGAGTTCGACGGCGTTTTCCCCGTCAAGATACATTCCCGCCGTTATCTGCGAATCGAACGGGGTGAGACCGAGTCCCTGCCGTACCGCGAGAAATACCGCGGCATATTCGGTCACCGCATCCCCGGTCTTTCTTGCTTCATCCGCGAGTTCCCGGACGCTCAGGGTGCTCTGCTCCGCTTTTTCTCTTACTGCTGCGGCGAATTCCCGCGGCTTTTTTTCGTAGTTTTTTATCATAATATCTGTCCTTCCGGTACTATATATTGTAAAGTATAGCACAAATCTGCATTAAAATCAACAAAACCTATTGATTATTTTAAAAAAATATGCGATAATAATTAGGTGATTTCTGCAAACAAACACAAGGAGAAAATTATTATGGATATAAGTGCAATAGTACTTGCCGCGGAAGACGGCAGCAGAATGAAGTCAAACAAGCCGAAAGCAATGTGCGGGGTTCTCGGCGACCCGATGATCGACTGGGTGCTCGACAGTATTGCCGGAGCGGGCATACCCGCCGAAAACACCGCTGTCATCGGTGACGACACGATAAGTAAATATATTTCGGATAAAAGCGAAGACTACCGCACATTCCCGCAGGTGAAAAGCGCGGCAGAGGCTCTCGGCGGTGATATCCTCGTTATCCGCGTGGACGCAGTGTTCGCAGACAGCGAGACGATAAAAACGGCGCTGAAAGCCCACAGGGAAAGCGGAAACGCGGCGACTTTCATTTCGGCGGTGCTGCCCGACCCTGCGAGATTTGACAGGATAATACGCGCGGAGGACGGCAGCCTTGAAGCCGTGAAAGCGTTCAAGGACTGCACATTGCCGCAGCTCGGTATCACGGAAGTGAGCGCAGGCATCTGCTGGATAAAGGCGGATGCGCTTGCGGGGATAACCGATATTTCCCGTGTTTCCGATATAGCTGCCGCTGTAGGCAAAGCCGGTGTATTCAGAGCGGACGACAACGATATCGTACTCGGTGCGGACAGCCGTGCGGAAATGCTCAACATCAATATCACAGCGAAAATGCGCGTTATAGTGAAGCATCTGAACAACGGCGTTGAGTTTGTTTCGACGGACGGTATCATTATTGGCAGGAACGTTGAGATCGGAAAGGACACCTGCATTCTTCCCGGAACCATACTCCGCGGAAAGACGGTCATCGGAGAATCCTGCACACTCGGACCCAACACGCTTATCGAGAACTGTAAGATAGGAGACGGTGTGACACTCAATTCAGTGCAGGCTTACGATTCCCGCGTGTGCGACCGCGTCAAGGCGGGACCGTTCGTTCAGCTCCGCCCCGGAACGGTGCTGCATGAGGGCGTCAAGATCGGTGATTTCGTCGAGGTCAAGAATTCCGAGATCGGCGTGAACACCGCGATAGCTCACCTTACATACGTCGGTGACAGTGATGTCGGAAAGGGAGTCAATTTCGGCTGCGGCTGCGTTACGGCGAACTACGACGGCATCAACAAGTACCGCACTAAGATCGGCGATTACGCTTTCATCGGCTGCAACACTAACCTTATTGCGCCGGTAGAGATAGGCGAGAACGCGACCACCGCAGCAGGCTCCACCATAACAAAGAGCGTACCGCCGGACAGCCTTGCCGTTGAGCGCGCGCAGACGAAGATCATCGACAACTGGGAGAAGAACTTCCTCAGAAAGAAAAAAGCATAAATTTAAATCTTTGAAACATTCACAAAGCACAATTGTGGTGTCTGCCTCCGGCAGACAAATCTGAATCGTGACGAGATACGTTACATATATTTCGTGAATCGGAATAAGGAGATAATTCATGCAGGAAGTTAATAATGCGGCGATGCCCGCAGAGGACGAAATGCTGTCCGATTACAAAAAAACGGCGCTTCTTGTAAGCACCTATGTTATGGTGATATTCGTGCTGCGCTATATTGCCGTTCTCGTTATAAACCTGTTTGTAACATCTGTGCAGGACACAATGGACTATCAGACCATGTACATCATACAGCTCTCGCTGTCGGGTATGTTCCTGCAGGTGCTGCCGTCCGTCGTCGGCGCTTTCATGTTCGGATATGTCGGGAAAAAGAACCGCGGCAGGTTGAAACGCCTGTATTCCATACCGAAGAGCAACACCCGCGCAATAGGCAATTTCAGCGCAGTGTACGGGCTTGCGCAGATGGTGAATGTCATAACGATAATCGTGACATATCTGTTCACATCACATGCGGATCTCACCCGTAAGCTGAACACCGCGAAGGAGATGCAGCAGGGCGGTATGGCAGGCGCACTTTTCATGTTCTTCATGCTTGTGGTGATCGCGCCTGTATTTGAGGAATTTATGTTCCGCGGTATGATACTGCACGCACTGAAACCATACGGAAACGGACTTTCTATATTCGTTTCCGGAATCCTGTTCGGCATATTCCACGGCAATTTCCAGCAGTGTTTCTACACAGCCGCTGCGGGAATAGCGCTCGGATATATCGCGAACGTGACCGGCTCGATATTCCCCACCACTGTGATACACGCCATAATGAACTCGATAGGCGGTGTGATGATACTGCTTATGAATACAAGCGGCGTTCAGGAATATATCATGAACGGCAACGAGAACGCAATACCCGACAGCGAGATGATATGGGTAGCGCTGTACGGAATATTCATGGTAAGCGTACTTATCTTCATCTTTGTCGGATTTGCCGCAGCGATAATGAAAATACGCCAGATAAAGCGGTACAGGGCTCCGAAGGTGTGGGGCGAGGTAAAAAACGGCAGAAAGGTAAGCATACTGCTCCTGTCCGTTCCCGCAGTGATCTCAATTATCATGATAATCGACGTTTATGGCAATTTCACATCGTCGCTGATAAAAAATCTGTTTGAAAAGGGCTGAGCCGTATGAAATATCCGGAGGGGACTCCCGAATGCGGACTGCAGAGACTTGCGCTGAAGTACGGCGGTGCGGCGGCGGTATTGGTCGCGAATAACACGGTCGTTCAGATAGCGGCGATGGTGATAGTATCTGCCGTACTCGCAGCGATACCCGGCGGAAATATGCTTCTCGACGCCGGAACGAACGCAGGATTTCTCTTTATCATGCTGCTCAACGAGGTCGTCGCATATACCGTCCCGCTGGTGACATTGTACGCCTTGTTTTACCGCGAGCTCAGATCCGCAAAGATGACTGCCGATCCGCCGGAAATGAGGTATCATCGCTTTTTCGGGGATACCGCACTGCTGTATGTCGGCGGCGCGTTCGCTGCGTCATGTGTCGGCATAGCCACGAATTTCGTGTCGGCGCTTCTGAACCGGCTGCTCGGAATACCCGAGACGCAGACCGCGTTTTCCGGAATGATGCCGCAGAACCTGTTCTGCTATATCTCGTTTGAGATAATTTTATGCGTTGTGGGTCCCGTATGCGAGGAATTGTTATTCCGGCATATACTTCTGCGGCCGATGCGCAGGTACGGCGATATGACGGCTGCACTTGTTACCGCGCTGCTGTTCGGACTTTCACATTTCAATTTCGACCAGTTCCTGTACACCTTCGCATTCGGATTTTTCCTTGCGGTCATCACACTTCGCTCCGGTACGGTGATACCGGCGATGATATGCCATTTCATCAACAATTTCATCACTACAGTGCAGGTATATCGTCCCGAAAGTTTAGGATATGCCCCTTTGGATTCATTTCTGAACTCACTGTCGGATATCCTGTCGCTGTGCGGTGCCATAGTGATGTTGGCGGGCATCCCGGTACTTATCGTTTCAGCGGTCGTGCGGCTTTTCAAGCTGAAAAACCGCAGCGGGATTCCGGCTGCAAAGCAGTTCGCAATTGTCCTCTCCGACCCGCTGCTGCTTTTCTCGGTCATTCTTGCCCTCGTTATCGCCTTTTCAAACCTGTATTATACGCAATAACTGCAATTCACAATTATGAATATAGCGAAACTTCCCCGTATTAAAAAACAGGGAAGTTTTTTTGTAGGTTTTCTCTTGACAAATCGGTAACAATGTTGTATAATAAATCATAGCGTTTTGATAAGTATTATAGAAATAATAGGAGATAAAACAATGGCTGAATTACTGAAAATTACCGGTCTGCGCGTAGATGCCGAAGACAAGGAAATACTGCACGGCATAGACCTTACGGTAAACGAGGGAGAAACGCACGTCATTATGGGTCCCAACGGCGCGGGGAAATCCACGCTCGGAGCCGCGGTAATGGGCAGTCCCGAATACAGGATAACAGGCGGAAGCATCATCTTCGGCGGTGCGGATATAACGTCGGAAACTCCCGACAAACGCGCGGGACGAGGCATTTTCCTGTCGTTCCAGAACCCGATAGAGATACCGGGAATAACACTTTCGGCTTTTCTGCGCAGTGCGTATGAAGCCATAACCGGCGAGCGCATAAAGCTGTTTGAATTCAGGAAAAAACTCTCCGCGGCAATGGACGTACTGCAAATGGACAAGGCTTATGCAGACCGTGAGTTGAATGTCGGATTTTCCGGCGGCGAGAAGAAGAAAGCCGAGATACTGCAATTGCTCGTTCTGCGTCCGAAGCTCGCCGTGCTCGACGAAACGGACAGCGGACTTGACGTCGACGCGGTAAAGACCGTTTCCGCGGGGATTAAGGCATACAGGGAGCAGACCGGCGGTTCTCTGCTGATAATCACGCACAATACAAAGATACTCGAAGCTCTGACCGTTGACAAAACACATATCATTGCCGACGGTAAGATAGCCGTCGAGGGCGGTGCGGAGCTGATAGACGAAATATCCGCGAACGGCTTTGAAAAGTATATATGACGGGGGCGCAGGATGAAAGAAAAAACACAGGTCGCGGATATCGACCGCTCTCTCTACGATTTCCGCTATGAAGAGGACGAGAGCAGCTTTCTCGACAGCGGCATAACACCCGATATAATACGCGAGATATCTGCCGAAAAGGGAGACCCCGCATGGATGACGGAGTTCCGGCTCCGCTCGCTTGAAATATACAACAGGGCGGAAATGCCGCAGTGGGGACCCGATATAAGCGGTCTTGACATGGACAGAATCGTAACATATATCCGTCCGAAAAAGGGTATGCAGAGCGACTGGAATGACGTTCCGGACGACATAAAGGAAACTTTCGAGAAGCTCGGAATACCGCAGGCGGAACGCGAAAGCCTCGCAGGTGTCGGAGCGCAGTATGACAGCGAGCTTGTCTATCACAATGTCCGCAGGGAGGTCGCGGAAAGCGGAGTCGTCTATACCGACCTTGAAAGCGCGATGCACGACGAGCGCTATGCGGATATGATACGCTCGCATTTCATGAAGCTCGTCCCGCCTTCCGATCACAAATTTGCGGCGCTGCACGGCGCGGTATGGTCGGGCGGCTCGTTCGTTTACGTTCCGGCGGGCGTTCATCTCGAAATACCGCTGCAATCGTACTTCCGGCTGAACGCAAGGGGCGCCGGACAGTTTGAGCACACGCTCATCATCGTGGAGGAAAACGCATATCTGCATTTCATCGAGGGCTGTTCTGCCCCGAAATACTACGAAGCGAGCCTGCACGCAGGCTGCGTAGAGCTGTATGTCGGCAGGAATTCGACTCTGCGGTATTCGACTATCGAGAACTGGTCGAAGAATATGTACAACCTCAATACCAAGCGGGCGGTCGTTGCAGAGGGCGGCAAGGTGGAATGGGTGTCCGGTTCGTTCGGCTCGCACGTTTCGTATCTCTACCCGATGAGCATTCTGAACGGGCGCGGAGCGCGTGCGGAATTCACCGGCATCACCTTTGCAGGCGAGGGTCAGAACCTCGACACAGGTGCGAAGATAGTGCATAACGCACCGGAAACCTCGTCGTATATGAACACGCGTTCTATCTCAAAGAGCGGCGGTATAAGCACGTTCCGCAGTGCTGTCACGATAAACGAGAACGCAGTCGGCAGCAAGTCCGCGGTATCATGCGAATCTCTTATGCTCGACAGTATTTCCCGCTCGGACACGATACCGGCTATGGTCGTAAAGACCGACAAGGCGGACGTGGGACACGAAGCGCGTATCGGACGCATAAGCGACGAAGCTGTGTTCTATCTGATGTCCCGCGGGCTTGACGAGAACGCCGCAAAAGCACTTATTGTCAGCGGCTTTGCGGAAAATGTTTCAAAGGAATTGCCGCTTGAATACGCGGTCGAAATGAATAATCTCATCAATCTCGAAATGAAAGGAAGCATAGGATAATGCAGAATTCAGAATTCGGGAGTGCTGCTGCCGTCTCCGACGGCGGTTCTGAATCGTGACGGAATACGATACTATTTTATCCTTTGAAAAGGAATACTTATATGACGAAAACAAAACTGAATATTTTGCCCGTGCCGACGTTCAACCGGCTCGGCGTGAATTTCATCGAACGTGAAGCCGCGTTTGATGAAGAAAATATTTCCGTTCCCGATGGTGCGGAAAGGCAGACAATACAGTTCGTTGAAACGGACTGCAAAACAACGGCAGCTGTCGGGAAAAACGCAAAACTGAAGCTCGTGCAAATATTTACCGACAGTTGCGCTTCGGTGCTGAAAGCCTCTGTTGCCGATGACGCGCAGTTTGAGCTTATACAGCTGTATATAGGCGGAGATAATGCAAGCGAGATCATCACGGAACTGAACGGATACAAGTCTGCGTTCACAGCAGAGATCGGCTATGATCTCGGGGCGGACGAATCGCTTGATCTGAACCTTGACGTCAGCCATTACGGGCGCAGAAGCACATCTGATATCACCGCGAACGGCGTGATGCGCGGGAACGCTCAAAAGACGTTCAAGGGAACTATCGACTTCAGGAACGGCGCTTCCGGCGCAAAGGGCAGCGAAAAGGAAGACGTTATCCTGATGAGCGGGACGGTCATGAACAGGACGGTCCCGGTGATCCTCTGCGCGGAGGAAGATGTTGAGGGTTCCCACGGCGCAACAATAGGGCGTATCGACGAGCAGCATATCTACTATATGAGGTCACGCGGCATTCCGGAAGAGAAGATCTGCGAAATGATAACCCGCGCAAGGCTTGACCGGATAATAAAAAAGATAGGCGATAAAGACGCGCAGGAGCGTATCTGCGGCATACTCGGCCGGGGTGATGAAGATGATGAATGAACGTGATTATAAGCAGGATTTCCCCGTTTTTGAGCAGTACCCCGACCTCGCGTATCTCGACAACTCCGCAACAACGCAGAAGCCCCGCGCGGTCATAGATGCCGTATCCCGGTATTACCGTGAAGAGAACGCCAATCCTCTGCGCGGACTGTATGAGCTTGCGGTAAAGGCTACAGATGCGTATGAGAACGCGAGGACAGCAGTCCGTGATTTCATCGGCGCGGCAAGCGAACGAGAGATCATATTCACGCGCAACGCTTCCGAAAGTCTGAACCTTATAGCGTACAGCTACGGGCGTTCCGAGATAAAAAACGGCGACGAGATACTTGTAACGATATCCGAGCATCACAGCAACTTTCTGCCGTGGCAAATACTCGCGAAAGAAAAGGGAGCGCGGCTGAAATTCCTCAAATGCAGCGAAACCGGAGAGTACACGCCCGAAATGCTGCGGAAGGCGCTTACTCCGCGCACGAAGATATTTGCCTGTGCGCAGATATCGAACGTTTTCGGGCGGCTGAACCCGATAAAAGAATTTGCCGGGATATGCCACGAAAACGGCACTGTGATAATCTGCGACGGCGCACAGAGCGTACCGCATATACCTGTTAATGTACAGGAGCTCGGTGTTGATTTTCTTGCCTTCTCCGGGCATAAGATGCTTGCGCCTATGGGAATCGGAGTGCTGTACGGACGCGAGGAACTGCTCGAAAAAATGCCGCCGTTCCTGTACGGCGGTGAGATGATAGAATATGTGACGCTCTGCGGCGCAACGTTCGCGGAACTTCCCCACAAATTCGAGGCGGGAACGGTGAACGCGGGCGGAGCCGTTGGTCTTCACGCGGCGATCGGGTATATGAACGCTGTCGGCTTTGACGAGACAGAGCGCCGCGAAAACGAACTTACCGCGAAGCTGATGAACGAAATGAAAAACATTCCGCACGTTCACATCATCGGCTCGGACGACCCCGCAGAACACCACGGCATTGTGACATTCACGATCGACGACGTTCATCCGCACGATATCGCGGCGATTTTCGACGAGTCCGGTGTTGCTGTACGCGCCGGTCACCACTGCGCACAGCCCCTGCACAAGTACCTTAATCTGCAATCGACAGTCCGCGCAAGTGTCGCGTTTTACAACGACGAACGGGACATCTGGCGCTTCACGGACTGCCTGAAAACCATACGAAAGAGAATGGGATATAATGAGTAATTTTTACAACGAGATACTTACCGACCACAACATACACCCCGTCCATAAGCATGAGCTGTCATGCTGCACCTGCACCCGCGACGGCGTCAATCCGTCATGCGGCGACGAGATCACGCTGAATCTCAGCATCGGGAACGGCATTATCACAGACGGCTCGTTTACCGGAAGCGGCTGTGCTGTATCGCAGGCTTCCGCGGATATAATGCTCGATCTTGTCATCGGAAAAAGCACCGGCGAAGCGCTGCGGCTGCACGAGCTTTTCATGAAGATGATACACGGTGACGCGGACGAGTCCGAGATCGACGAGCTGGAAGAAGCGGGGGCGCTGTCCGATATATCACATATGCCCGCCCGCGTAAAGTGCGCAGTTCTCGGCTGGCGCACGCTGAACGAAATGATATCATAACAACAAAAGCACCTTGCCGTAAGCAGGGTGCTTTCGCTGTAAAAGGGGGAGTTCCTATATATAGTACATCGGCTGTTCCGAATTATCGGCGGCGAGCTTGTCCGCAATATCGCGGATCGTCACGCTGTCCGTGAAATTACGGAGATAGGCGCTCATCTTGCTCCATAGACATTCCGAGACCGCATCGGCTATGCGTGAATCTTCCTTTACGCTGTAATCGGCAAGCACCGTGCAGTCGAGCGCGTTTATCACATCACGGAGCGTTATCTTCTCCGCCGGACGTGTGAGGGTATAACCGCCGTGTGAACCCTTGACGCTCCGGATAATGTCTGCCTGCCGCAGCTGCGGAAGTATCTGTTCAAGGTACTTCGCGGAGATGTTCTGCCGTGCGGATATATTTATAACAGTAACAACGCTGTTGTTCGAGTATATGCAGATATCAACGAGAGAGATTATCCCGCACTCAACTTTAGATGATATTTTCATTTGTTTCCCCCATTTCACTATATTCCTACTGTTTTAATAAGTATAGCATTTTTATCTCTTTTTTTCAATGGTAGGAATAGATAAAAATAATTAATGCCTACTATGTTTATATGTTTAATATGTAGATTTGCTCCTAATCCTATTGACTTGGTATGAATAAAGATGTATAATCATAGACAAATCAGGCGGAACAGATTCCGGATCGTTATAACGCCAAAGGCGACATAACAATTTCTGTAAATATAAAAGTTGGTGATAGAATGGGGTTCAACACATCATTGCTCCATAACGCGGCGGTGAATGACAAATTCGGTGCTACGCAGCCGCCGATATATCAGGTCAGCGCATTTTCACACGACAGCGCCGAAACGCTTGAAAAGGTATTTGCAAGCCGCGCACCCGGTTTTTCATACTCGCGTATCGGAAATCCGACGGTTGACGCATTCGAGAAACGGATAGCGGCACTGGAGGGCGGCATTGGAGCAGCCGCGTGCTCGTCGGGAATGTCCGCGGTGACAGCAGCGCTGCTGAATATATTGCAGGCAGGCGACGAGCTGATAGCGGGAGCGGGGCTTTTCGGCGGAACGATAGACCTTTTCAGTGATCTCGCGCAGTTCGGCATAACGGTAAAGTTCGTTGACAGCGTGACGGCGGAAAACGTCGCCGCGATGATAACCGAACGCACAAAGGCGGTATTCGCCGAGCTTATAGGAAATCCGAAACTTGATGTTGTGGATATAAAAAGCATTGCCGATGTGTGTCACAGCAGCGGAATACCTCTGGTAGCAGACAGCACGACAGCAACGCCGTATCTCGTTCACCCGTTTGAGTACGGGGCGGATATAGTGGTACATTCCGCGTCTAAGTATATCAACGGCGGAGGCAACTCGATAGCAGGCATCATTATCGACAGCGGAAACTTCAAGTGGGACAGCGGGAAATTCCCCGCGTTCGGCAAGTACCGTGCATTCGGAAAATTTGCCTATCTGTCGAAGCTGCGGAACGGCTTATGGCGCAATGCCGGAGTCTGTATTTCGCCGTTCAACGCATATATGTGTTCGGTGGGGCTGGAAACGCTCGGACTGCGAATGGAAAGAATTTGCAGCAACGCGAAGGCACTTGCCGGACACTTACAGACGCTTGACGGCATAACGGTCAACTACCCCGCGCTTGAATCAAGTCCGTATTTCCCGCTTGTACAGTCGCAGTTCGGAGGCATGGGCGGCGGCATCCTAACGATACGCGCCGGCAGCAGAGAAAAGGCATTCCGGCTTATAAACTCGCTGAAATACGCGCTTATCGCCACAAATATCGGTGATATACGGACACTCGTTATTCACCCCGCAAGCACGATATATCTGCATTCGGATAAGGCACGGCGTGAGCAGGCGGGCGTATATGAAGATACGATACGCGTGAGCGTGGGAATAGAAGATATTAACGATCTGATAACAGATTTTGAAAACGCTGTAAAAGGAGAAAACACCAATGGCTGATTTTAATATAACCGACAGGGTCGATATCACAGATGTGACCTGCCCGGTAACATTTGTAAAAGCAAAGGTCGCGCTTGAGGAGCTCGACGACGGCGATATTCTTGAAATTCGTCTGAACGACGGCGAACCGGTGCAGAACGTTCCGCGCAGCATCAAGGAAGAGGGACACAAGGTGCTCGGGCTCACACAGAACGATGACGGGACATACCGTCTGATCGTGCAGAAAGTGGGCGATTGATATGGCAGAACGCATAACGTCCGCCGGATTCGGTGAAAAAGTCCTGAACGCGGAAAACCCCGTGCTTGTGGACTTCTACTCCGATACCTGCGTACCGTGCAAGATGCTCTCGCCCGTGCTGTCGCAGCTTGAGGCAGAACTCGGGGGAAAGCTGAACATATACAAGGTGAATGTCGGCTACGAGCAGGAGCTTGTCGATAAGTACGAAGTCCAGGCTTCTCCGACGCTTATATTCTTCAAGGGCGGCGAGGAAGTTTCCAGATTGCGCGGAGTAACACAGAAAGCAAAAATAATTGAAGAATTTGAAAAGCTATAATAAATCAAGTAAAAAGAAGGAGACCCGATATGAAACTTACAGTTGCAGGAAAAAACAAGGAATACACCGACGGCATCACAGTTGCACAGCTCGTTGAGCTTGAAAACGTCGAGACACCGCAGTACGTCACCGTCACCGTGAACGACGAATTCGTTGAAAGCGGCAGTTTTGCAGAAACAACGCTCAAAGACGGCGATACAGTCGAGTTTCTGTACTTCATGGGAGGTGGCTGCTGATGCCTTTCACAAACGAACAGTTAGAGCGCTACTCCCGCCATATTATCCTAAAGGAAGTCGGAGCGAAAGGTCAGAAGAAGCTCTCACAGGCGAAAGTGCTAATAATCGGCGCGGGAGGGCTCGGAGCACCTGCGGCTCTGTATCTCGCGGCAGCGGGTGTCGGAACTATCGGCATAGTTGACGCGGATGAGGTCGATCTCTCGAATCTGCAGAGACAGGTGATCCACACGACCGCGGATATCGGAAAGCCGAAAGTGCAGTCCGCAAAGGAAACAATGGAAGCGATAAATCCCGATGTGACGGTAAATACATATCACACTTTCGTGACGAGCGAGAACGTGCTCGATCTCATCAAAGACTATGATTTCATACTTGACGGGACAGACAATTTCCCCGCGAAATTTCTGATAAACGATGCGTGCGTAATGGCGAAAAAGCCTTTCTCTCACGCGGGTATAATCCGTTTCAAGGGACAGCTCATGACCTACGTTCCCGGGCAGGGACCGTGCTACCGCTGTGTTTTCAAAAACCCGCCGCCGAAGGACGCGGTCCCGACCTGCAAACAGGCGGGAGTTATCGGTGCAATGGGCGGAGTTATCGGCTCTTTGCAGGCTATGGAAGCTGTCAAATATATCGTCGGTGCGGGTGATCTGCTCACAGGTTATCTGCTTACATTCGATGCACTTAAAATGGAGTGGCACAAGGTGAAGCTCCCGTCGGATACGAGCAAGTGCGCAGTCTGCGGAGATCACCCGACTATCACGGAACTTATTGATTACGAACAGGCAGAATGCGATGCGAAATAAGTAATGTGTCCTCAACAACTGCCTTATGTCAGTTGTTGTCCCGAAATCCGCAATGCGGACACATTTCTTGATGAGCAGACATTAGGTATAACTTATTTTGCAGATCAATAAACAAAATAATCGGAGGGATATATGATAACGCTGCGAAAAGAAGATTATGACAAAATACTTGCCCATGCCCGGAGCGAAGCTCCCGTGGAAGCCTGCGGACTGATAGCCGGCCGTATCGAAGGAGCCGACAAGATCATCGAAAAGGTGTATATCCTCACGAACACCGACCACGCCGAGGAGCACTTCACCCTTGACCCGCGCGAACAGCTCGCAGCGGTAAAAGATATGCGCGCAAACGGTCTGGTGCAGCTCGGGAACTGGCATTCCCACCCGGTCTCTCCGTCCCGTCCGTCCGATGAGGACAAACGGCTCGCCTACGACAGCACCGCGAGTTACATGATACTCTCGCTCATGGACAACACGCCTGTACTCAATTCGTTTCACGTCGAGAACAACGAGGCAACGAAAGAAGATCTGAAAATAGTGAATGTTGAATAATTAGATCGGATCTGCTGTGTTATTTCCGTGGATCTCCCTTATCTTCCGCAAACACGACTTTTCCGTATCAGCTTACATACTCTTCAGAACACCGGATAATCACCGAAGCCGCAGCAAACTGCGGCTTTTTTGTGTCTGCTCAACTGTGAAGGAGCCGTTTTGAAAGATGATCCGAAAAACCGAAGAAAATATCGGAAATAATATGATATAAGCGCGGAGCCCGTGCCCCCGAAGCTGTGTTTGTGACATTCAGCTGTTTGAGTTCTCTTCCTCTATTGCTTTTTTCATCTTTATATGATATAATAGTCACAAATTCAGCCGAACTTATTGCGGAACCGATGAGCTGTTCGGGGATATGGAGCTTTCGTAATGTTTCCGAAGAATATGGAGAGATACGACAATGACAAACTTAATAAAGATACCCTGCAACAAGAATTCTCAGCAGTGTGTCAGAAATGTTATGAGCTTTCTTGCCGACATTTCGGGTGATAAGACAGTTACCGGTCAGCATACACAGACCATGGGAACGGAAGAGCTGCACCATATCCGCAGTGTCACAGGCAAAGAGCCGGCGCTGCTCGGATTTGAGCTGCTTTCATATTCCCCGAATATAAACTACCTCGATACCGACGACGCGTGTATGACCGAAGTGAAAAACAACCTCGGGACACTTCGCCGCGCCTGGGAATGGGCAGACAAAAAAGGGCTGATAACATTCACATGGCACTGGTTCTCACCGCTCGGCGGACGTTCCAAATCATTCTTCACGGAGAACACCGGTTTTGACGCGGAGGAAGCGGCAGCGGACGGGACCGCGGAGAACAGAGCGCTGCTGTCGGACTTGGACGTAATGGCAGGAATACTCCGGCCGTTCTGTGACAAGGGGATACCGATACTCTGGAGGCCTTTCCACGAAGGTGAGGGCAATTGGTTCTGGTGGAGCGCCAAGGGCAGCGAACCGCTGAAAAAGCTATACCGCATCATGTATCGGAGATTTACGGAAATTCACGGTCTCAACAACCTGATATGGGTATGGAACGCGCCGCTTCCCGAATGTTATCCGGGAGACGATGTTGTTGACATAATATCACGGGATATGTATCCCGAAAAGCACTGCCATACAAGTCAGAGCGAGATGTACTTTGAACTCCGTAAAATAACGGAATGCCCGAAGATCGCACTTATCGGAGAGACCGGTACCCTGCCCGACCCGGAAGCGATACACGCTGAAAAGATCGGCTGGGCAAGCTATATGACATGGTCGGGCGATTTCTGCATGAGCGAGGAATTCAGCACCTCGGACAAACTGCGCGAAGTTTATTCAAGCCCGTTCTCGGTGACAAAAGAAACCCTGCCGGAGCTTTACTGACTGTTCGCACATAATTATCGGGGAATACGGATATTGCCCTGTTCCCCTGTTTCAGCAAAAGGATCACAACCTATGGATTTGACAGAAAATAAAATATTTGACAGCGAAAGAGCTTTATATAACGTTCGGAATACTATCGTAAAGAATTGTACATTTGCAGGACCTGCCGACGGCGAATCCGCTCTGAAAGAAACAAGGAATATCGTAATTGACGGATGTACATTCTCACTCCGCTACCCTGTCTGGCACGCAAGAAAATATGAGCTCAGGAACTCAAAGCTCGACGAAAAAACGAGAGCGCCTCTGTGGTACTCCGATGACGGGATCATAGAAAATACGGAGATCACCGGGGTAAAAGCGCTGAGGGAATGCAGGAATACGGTTATCCGCAACTGCAGGATAGAGTCGCCGGAATTCGGCTGGAAGACTGCCGGTACAAAAATATCGGACAGCAGCATCGTATCGGAGTATGTTTTTCTTGACGCAGAGAATATTGAAATAGACAACATTGATTTCAAAGGAAAATATTCATTCCAGTATGTAAAGGATTCAGTGATCAGGAATTCAGTGCTTGATACGAAGGACGCATTCTGGCACGCTGAAAATGTCACGGTAACGGATTCTGTCATAAAGAGCGAGTATCTGGCGTGGTACTCCGAGGGGCTCACGCTCATAAGGTGCAGAATAACCGGAACACAGCCGCTGTGCTATTGCAAAGGGCTGAAGCTCATAGACTGTGAGATGAAGGATTGTGACCTTTCCTTTGAGTATTCCGATGTAGATGCCGATATCATAGGTCATATAGATTCCGTGAAGAATCCCGCATCGGGAAGAATATGCGCGGACAGTATCGGCGAGATAATAAAAGAAGATTCTGTTATGGAAAGCAGAGCGGTTATTCTTCAGGCAGTACCGCACAAACATATTTGCAGTCATCAATGACGATCCCGCCCCGGAAAACCCGGGGCGGGATACTTTGTATGCATATCATTTATTCCCGGCTTTCTTCCGCCTTCCCGCCGGCTCGCAGCGAATATTCCTCGCTGTATCTGTTCCGGTACTGCACAGGCGTCATTCCCGTTATTTTTCTGAAAGCGGCCGCAAACGCACTCTGTGAAGAAAATCCGAGCGAAGCCGCAACCGACGCGATAGAAAAATCCGAAAATGTAAGAATGTTCTGCGCGGTAATTATTTTTGATCTGAGAATATATATTTTTATCGGCACACCCATTTCCCTTGCAAACAGCTTCGACAGATAGCTCGGATCAAGGTGCTCGTGTTCCGCAGCCATTTTCAGCGTCAGCGGTTCATTGAGGTTTTCGTGAATGTAGTCCACCGTTCTGCGGACGTGCAGCGATACTCCGTTCTCCTTGCGTATCTCCGCCATGCGTTCCGCGAAATCAAGCATCATCGTGCCGGTAAGATCAATGATCTCCTGCGGTTCGAGACATTTGTCGCACCTGCGGATATAAATGTCGCTCAGCGTGTAGGCGATATTATGTTTCATACCGCCGTCGATGCACACACGCGCGATTATCCCCACGCCGATAGCGAAGTGGTACTGGTTGTTGCGCAGAAGGCTTTCGGAGAGCATACCCTTGCCCTCGTAGTAATGCGCTTTGATCTCTTTGATATTATCACGCACTTTTTCGACATCGCCGTTCCTGATATCGTCATATCTCGCAAACTCGCTTCTTATCTCTGTTCGCTTGAAGTCTTCCTCGTTCTGGACAAAAAGATGGTAATTGAGCTCTCTGTCTGTTTTCATAAGTTCACCTGTGCTTAAGCCGGATTTCAGTTTCTCCCTGTCTGCGGCGGAGAAAATATATAATCAGACTTATGATACCATATTTTTAACAATAAAGCAATACAATTGATAGAAAAAAATTACTCTCAAATGTATAATAAAATCAGGATAAAAAACAGATACGGCGTGACCTGTATTAGCAAAACGGCAGTTGTTGAGAACACACTATTCATAAGGAGGACTATATGGAATTCTACACCCTTTCAAACAATGTTAAAATACCTGTTATCGGGTTCGGAACATGGCAGACACCCAACGACGATACCGGTGTGAACGCCGTGCTTTCGGCGCTGAAAGCAGGCTACCGCCATATAGACACTGCACAGGGCTACGGCAACGAATCCGCTGTCGGCAAAGCGGTAAAACTGAGCGGGATACCGCGCGGGGACATTTTCATAACATCGAAGCTGACAAACTCGATGCACGGCTATGACAATACGATGACATCGTTTGAGCAGACATTGCGAGACCTCGGAACAGACTATGTCGATATGTTCCTTATACACTGGCCGAATCCTTTACAGTACCGCGAAACATGGCAGCAGACCAACGCAGAGACATGGAAGGCTTTTGAAGAACTGTATGAAGCCGGAAAAATACGCGCGATAGGCATAAGCAATTTCCGCCGGCACCACATAGACGAGCTGATGAAGACCGCGAAGATACCGCCGGCAGTGAATCAGATACGGCTCTGTCCGGGAGATACGCAGGACGAGCTTGTCGCTTACTGCAAGGAACACGATATTCTCCTTGAAGCGTACAGTCCTCTCGGCACCGGCAAGATCTTTTCTGTTCCGCAGATGCGGGAGACCGCAGAAAAATACGGGAAAAGCATCGCGCAGATCTGCATCCGCTGGAGTTTGCAGAACGGATTCCTTCCGCTCCCGAAATCTGTGAACAGCGACAGGATAACAGAAAACCTCGATGTGTTCGGATTCGAACTCTCAGATGAGGATATGAAAATGATAGCGGGTCTTACGGGCTGTGTCGGGTTTTCCAACGATCCGGACAAAACGAACTGGTGATCGACGTGAACGGGATATCACAAACACAGAAGATAATTTCTTCGGTACTTAAAGTTATTGTTTTTCTTTCCGCGGTCATAGGCACTTTTCTCAGCTGGTATGCGGGAAAAGGCTCGTTCATGGGCGGCGCGAATGTCTTTATGTTCTTCACGATACAGTCAAACATTGCCGTTGCACTGATAAGTCTTATCGGTCTGTTTTTCATAAACGGAAAGAGACCCATTCCGCAGATATGGTATATCATAAAGTTTGCGGGAGCGATATCCATTACGCTTACGGGAGTTGTTTTCTGCTTCGTGCTTGCCCCGACAATGGGCGATGCGGCATGGAATATACAGAACATACTGACTCACGTTGCCGTTCCTGTCGCGGCAGTCCTTGACTTCTTTGTGACGGGGACCGGCAGCAGCATCAATAAACGCAATGTATTATGGGTCACAGTCCCACCGCTGCTGTATGCTTTATACGCCGGTATAGGATATATATGCGGCTGGGAATTTGCCGAAGGCATCACATACCCGTATTTCTTCCTCAACTGGGGCAGTCCCGCGGGCGCGTTCGGTTTCACGGACGGACTTCCGTTCATGGGCTGCGTCTGGTGGATACTCGCACTGCTTACGGCACTTATCATTGTAGGATATTTGTATCTTGCCGCTGTAGATGCACTGAAAGCAAAACTGCGTAAATAAGGTGAATGCATGAACAGAAAATATTTTGATACTACCCCCAAAACGCCGAGAGTTTCACCTTTCGGTATTTTCGTCGATCAGGCGGGCTATTATCCGGACAGCACGAAGAAAGCCGTTATCCCGTTTGAGTGTGACCGGTTCGAGGTCATGGATATAAACGGAGAAGTCCGTTATTCCGGAAATACGGTCTATGCGGGATTTGACAAGGCTTCGGGCGACGATGTGCGGCTCGCCGATCTCACCGGGCTTTCGGAACCGGGTAACTACTGCGTAAAGGCAGGCGGCAGGACCTCTGCTATGTTCCGGATAGGTGACGATGTCTATGAAGATGTTTTTGCCAAAACATCAAAGGCGTTCTATTATCTGCGATGCGGCTGCGGGCTTGACGAACGCAGCGCGGGAGTATGGCATCACGGGAGATGCCATACCGCCCCCGCTGAACTGTGGGAGGACAGGAACGTTACTCTCGATGTTTCGGGCGGCTGGCACGACGCGGGCGATTACGGCAGATATGTAACTGCGGGAGCCTGTGCAGCGGCTCATCTTCTGTACGCGTTCAGACTCTTTCCCGAAGCATTTGAAAAACAGAGTCTGAACATACCCGAAAAAGGAATGCCCGATATTCTTTCCGAGGTAAGATATGAGCTCGAATGGTTTTTGAAGATGCAGGACAGCGAAGGCGGTGTGTATCACAAGGCAACTACCGCTTTTCACGCGCCGTTCGTTATGCCGGAGGACGACACCGCCGAAATGTACGTCTTCCCTGTTTCATCTATGGCGACGGCAGATCTCGCGGCAGTATGCGCACTTGCTTCGGGTATATACAAACCTTACGACAAGGCATTCTCGGAAAAGCTGCTGAAAGCCGCGGAGAAATCTGTCGATTGGCTTGACAGGCACCCGGAATTCATCGGATTCACGAATCCCGAAGGCTGCAATACCGGAAGTTACGGCGAGCGTGACGATCATTCAAACCGCTTCTGGGCATATTCCGAAATGTACGCGCTCACGGGGGAGCTTAAGTATCACAGCAAACTCGTATCCGCACTTGAAAAGGATTTCCCTCTCACGGCTCTCGGCTACGGCGAGGTAGGCGGACTCGGTTCGCTCGCGTATATCCTCTGCAAACAGGGAAAAGACGCAAATCTGCTTCACAGGCTGAAAAACCTGTTCCGCAGGAGATCGGACGAGCTCAGAGCGAAAGCCGACGAATGCGGCTACGGAGTGGCAATGTACAGCGCCGATTACTGCTGGGGCAGCAATATGGGGCTCATGACCAGAGCGATGATATTCGCTATAACCGATATAATTTTCGGAGACCGGAGCTGCCGTGAATACGCGGAACGCCATCTGCACTGTCTTCTCGGAACAAACCCTCTCGGGATCAGCTATATCACCGGAGTCGGAGAGTTCCGGTGCAACTACCCGCATCTTCGTCCCGCGTTTGCCGACGGTATCGAAGAATGCATACCCGGCATGGTCGCGGGAGGTCCGAACGGATATCTTTCCGACCCGTTCGCAAGGACCGTGATACCGGAAGGAACACCGCCCATGAAATGCTACGCGGATGATACGGCAAGCTACTCGCTCAATGAGATCACGATATACTGGAACTCACCTGCTGTATTCGTACTCGCATATCTGTGCAGCGGCAGCTGAGAACAAACAGGAGAAAAAACATGAAAAAAACACTTAATATTTTATGCACGCTTCTTATATTTGCAGCAGCACTGACTTCCTGCGGAAAAGCAGAGACAGGAACTGCCGCTCAGACTTCGGGGACTTCCGCCCCGGAAACCGCCGCTGTATCGGAAACGACAACAGCGGCTGCGGAAACAACAACGGCATCAGACGAAAGCAAAGCTACGGAGGACACAGTGAAAGACACCGCTTCGGACGCTGTCGAAAGAGCGGCAGAGATGAAGCTGGGCTGGAATCTCGGAAATACGCTCGACGCGACCTCAGGCGAAGGTCTTGATTCGGAAACGTCGTGGGGACAGCCTGCCGTAACGAAGGAGCTTATCGCGTATATAAAGGAATCCGGCTTCAGTACGATCCGTATCCCCGTAAGCTGGAGCAATCACGTTGACGGGAACAACAGGATAGATCCGGAGTGGATGAAAAGAGTTAAAGAAGTCGTTGATTATGCTCACGACTGCGGGCTTTATATCATAATCAATTCGCATCATGACTGCGACAGGTATTACCCGACGGAAGAAAGATTCAAGGAATCGTCAGAATTTCTGAAAGATATTTGGACGCAGATAGCGGATACATTCGCGGATTATGACGACACTCTCATCTTTGAATCCATGAACGAACCGAGACTTAAAGGTACCGGCAAGGAATGGTGGTTCCAGTCGTCCGACAAGCAAGGCACTGCCGCGATAGAAACGATAGTAAAGCTGAATCAGGTATTTGTCGATACCGTCAGATCAAACGGAAAAGGCAATAACGGAACCCGCTTTCTTATGGTGCCGAGCTATGCGGCAAGCGCCGATTTTGCCCTTCACGACAGTTTTGTCATGCCGGAAGATACGGTTGACGGAAGACTTATAGCCTCGATACACGCATACACGCCCTACGATTTCACGATGAACAGCAGGGGCTATAAGGAATGGGACGGCTCGAAGAAAAATGAGCTCAACTTCATGAAAAAGCTGGACAAGAAGTTCACGCAGAACGGATACGGCGTAGTCATAGGCGAATTCGGCGCGACAAACAAGGACAACATGGACGACCGTGTTGCATGGGCGAAAGATTATTCGGAGCTTGCCGCGTCGCTGGGAATATCCTGCATTCTTTGGGATAACGGCGGCACGCAGGTCGGTGAAGAAAACTTCGGCATGATCAACAGGAACAGGCTTAAGGTATATTATCCCGAACTGCTCGATGCCCTTTTCTCGGGCTATAAACAGGATACCGAGAACGCTGCGGCAGCGTGAATACAGATCCACGGCAGTTTCAATGTACAAAATACCAAATAAACAAACGCAGGTATATAAAACCTATATTCTTCGGGAAAGGAGACGGAACAATGATTACTGCTATATTCGCAAAAATAAACGGTACAGTCATTATCAACTGCGGCAATACTTTGTTCTGCCCTTCAGGTACCGATGACCACAAATAAACGGATGTTTATTTGAATACGGACTCAAAGCCCCGGCGATGTAAGCCGATACGGCGGATAAAGAAAAGGCACGGCGAAAATCCGCCGTGTCTTTCCTTTTCAGCCAATATATAAAAGAGAGGAAACATCAGTTCACATACAGGCTGCGTGCAGAACGCCGTGATCCTGCATTATGCGTTATCCTGCAAAGCATCGTAACCGTGCTCACCGGTGCGTATCTTGAGTACGTTCTCGACATCGTAAACGAATATCTTGCCGTCACCGAGATTGCCGGTGTAGAGCGCGCTCTTCGCCGCACTGATGACATCGTCAACAGGCACCTTGCAGACAACGACCTCGACTTTTACTTTCGGGAGGAGCTGCGGTGTTACCGGAACTCCGCGGTAGTATTCGGTCTTGCCCTTCTGCATTCCGCAGCCCATCGTATTGGTAACCGTCATACCGGTGATGCCGATAGCGTAAAGCGCCGATTTGAGCTGGTCGAACTTTTCGAGCGAGGTGATGATATCGACCTTTGTCATCTTCACGTCGGAAGCGGTGTTCTCAGCCTTGCGGTGAGCAACGGGAACAGCAGCGTCCTCGGAAACAACGGGGATAACATTTGCGACTTCCTTTTCCTTGCCGGAAGCGGTCGTTTCAATGTGCATTGACGGAATGAAGTCTGCGTAGGAGGACTGTAAGCCGTGCTCGGTAGCGTCAAGACCCACAACTTCCTCATGTCTGTTGACGCGCAGACCGATAGTTTTCTTGATTACGAGGAAAGTTACGGTAATTGTGACAGCGGTCCATGCAGCGACAGTCACAACGCCGAGAGCCTGCAATCCGAGCAGGTCAACTCCGCCGCCGTAGAAAAGTCCAGCAAGCTGATTTCCCATGCCGTTTTCAATAGCGTAGCCGGGAACCGCCGGGTTTGCGAGCAGGCCTACCGCGAGAGTACCCCATACGCCGTTGCAGAAGTGGACTGCGACAGCGCCGACGGGGTCGTCTATCTTAAGTACGTTATCGAGGAACCATACGCCGAAGATAACGAGGAGTCCGGAAACTACACCTATTATAGTCGCACCGAGAGCATCAACAACATCACAGCCTGCGGTCACGCCGACAAGTCCTGCAAGAGAAGCGTTAAGGCACATCGAAACATCGGGCTTTCCGTAGCGCAGCCATGTGAATATCATACAGACAACGGTCGCAACTGCGGGAGCTATCGTAGTGGTGACAAATATCGAACCGAGCTGACCGCCGCTTATTGCCGCAGCGCCGTTGAAGCCGTACCAGCCGAACCAGAGGATAAAGCAGCCGAGTGCGCCGAGTGTGAGCGAGTGACCGGGAATAGCCTTGGGCTTGCCTTCTTTGTCAAACTTGCCGATACGCGGTCCGACCATTCCGGCACCGATCAGTGCGCAGATACCGCCGACCATGTGTATCGCACATGAGCCTGCAAAATCATGGAAGCCGAGCTGTACGAGCCAGCCGCCGCCCCAGACCCAGTGAGCCTCGATCGGGTAGATCACAAGGCTGATGACTGCCGAGTAGATGCAGTAAGAGAGGAACTTCGTGCGTTCCGCCATACCGCCGGAAACTATCGTTGCCGCGGTGGCACAGAACACGAGGTTGAACACGAACGGCGACCAGTCGAAATTGCCGTAGTCCGTGAAAACGCCGAGAGTCGGCATTCCGCAGAATCCCGCGAGCGTGTCCTCGCCCATCATCAGACCGAAGCCGAGAAGTGCGAAAACAACGGTTCCTATACAAAAGTCCATTAAGTTTTTCATGATGATATTACCCGCGTTCTTGGCGCGTGTAAATCCCGTTTCCACCATTGCAAAGCCCGCTTGCATAAAGAATACGAGCGCTGCTCCTATCAGGTACCATATACCGAATATTTCGGTATTGACAGCATTCATGATGTTGTCCATAAGTCATCTTCCTTTCTTTTATGCAAATGGGGCAAGACAGAGTTATTCTCCGTCAAGCCCCATTGCTTGTTTTTCTACACAATTATTTCAGTTTGATAACAAATCTTTTTAAATCAAGTTTCCCGGGCAACGGGCGAATCGGTCATTTGTGTATCTTTTCCTCAAACTTGTTCTTCTCGCCGCAGCCGCTCACGTCTATCGGGTAATCTCCTGTGAAGCAGCCTGTGCAGGTACCGCATTTCGTAAGGCTCTGCGCGTCCCTGACCGGGAGATACGCAAGACTGTCCGCACCTATCGCTCGGGCAATATCTTCGGTATTGTCATATCTGCACGCGATCAGGTTTTCCTGCGAGTCAATGTCCGTACCGAACCAGCACGGGAACCTGAACGGCGGTGAGGAAATACGCACATGGACTTCTTTTGCGCCCGCGCTTTTGAGCAGTCCCACAATCCGTGCGCTCGTTGTTCCGCGGACTATCGAATCATCTACCATTATGACGCGCTTGCCGGACACCACGCTCGATACAGCGTTGAGCTTTATCCGCACGGCATCCCGGCGGTCGGATTGCTTCGGCTGTATGAAGCTGCGCCCGATATAGCGGTTCTTTACGAAGCCCGTCGCATACGGTATGCCGCTTTCTGCGGAGTATCCGAGTGCCGCGTCTATTCCGGAATCCGGAACGCCGATAACAATATCCGCGTCTGCCGGCGAGTGTTTCGCAAGCATTCTTCCCGCGTTCGTGCGCCAGTTCTGTACCGGCTCGCCTTCAAGCAGCGAGTCCGGGCGTGCAAAGTAGATGTACTCGAAAACACACATCGTCTGCGGTCTGCCGCAGTGCGTGGTAATGCTGTTTATTCCGTCCTCACCGATCACCGCGATCTCGCCGGGTCTCACATCACGCAGCACCGTACCGCCTATGCTTTCTATCGCGCAGGATTCCGACGCAGCGATATATCCGTTTTCGGTCTTTCCGAGGACAAGCGGTCTGAATCCGTTCGGGTCGCGGAAAGCTATCAGCTTCGTCGCGGTCATGAGCACGCAGGAGTACGCACCTTTGATCTCGTTCATAGCCGCTTCCACGGCTTCTTCCGTCGAGCCGCATTTCAGACGCGCCGCAACTATCGCATACGCTATCGCTTCGGTGTCGGACGTACCGTGGAATATCGCGCCGTTCAGCTCGAACTTCCGCCGGAGCTGTGCGGAATTTGTCAGATTTCCGTTGTGCGCAAGGGACATATTTCCCTTGATGTGGCGCACCACAAGTGGCTGAATGTTGTTCATATCCGCGCCGCCGGTGGTCGAGTAACGCACATGACCTATCGCGATATTTCCGGTTCCGAGCTTTTGCAGCTCGTCTTCGTCAAAGACCTCGTGGACAAGCCCCGCACCTTTCCGGTGCCGCATCACGCCGTCGTCACATACCGAGATGCCGACGCTTTCCTGTCCGCGGTGCTGAAGCGCGTACAATCCGAGATAGACCTCGTGAGCAGCGTCAACGGGAGTGTTCGCGTATATCCCGAAAACACCGCATTCTTCGTTGAGCTTTCTCATCTCACATTAAACAGCAGCTCGCCGTAAGTCGGTACTGCCCAGTATTCAGAAGCTGTGAGTGTTTCAGCCTTGTCTATATATCTGCGGAGTTCAGCCATTGCAGGAATGACATCGTCCTTGCAGACAAACGCGCTCTTTATGGCATCGGTCTCTTCGACAGACTTTTCAAGCTGTGTTTCAAGCTCGGTGAGAGCGTTATATGCCTTGTCCATAAGTCCCGAAAGCTGTGCGGAGATATTCTTTTCGTAGTCGGAAGTAAGGTTCAGATCGAGCTCGCGGACGTACTTGCTGATGCCCGGGAGCAGATCGTGGTAAGCCATATCGACCATTGTGCGTGCTTCTATCTTTATGAGCTTTTCGTATGCCTCAAACATTATCTCGCTGCGGGATCTCATCTCGGCTTCAGAGAACACCTTGTGCGATGTGAACAGTGCGACGTTCTTTTCGTCGAGCCAGTGTGCAAGCGCGTCGGGAGTTGTTTTCAGATTGGAAAGTCCGCGCTTTTCCGCTTCCGCTATCCACGCATCGTCATAGCCGTTGCCGTTGAATATGATGCGCTTATGTTCTCTGATGACTTTCTGTATGAGGTCATGCAGAGCGCCGTTGAAGTCCTGTACATTTTCGAGAGTGTCGGCAAACTGCTTCAATTCCTCAGCCACTGCGGTGTTGAGTACTGTGTTGCTGCCCGAAACGGAAGCCGCGGAGCCTAACATTCTGAACTCGAACTTGTTGCCTGTGAACGCAAACGGAGATGTCCTGTTCCTGTCCGTCGCGTCTTTCGGGAACTTCGGGAGAACGTGAACGCCGACTTTCATCAGCTCTTTTTCTTTAGTGCCGTAAGATGCGTCATTCTCTATCGCTTCAAGTATCTCTGTAAGCTCGTTACCGAGAAATACGGAGATCACGGCGGGAGGAGCCTCGTTCGCGCCCAGTCTGTGATCGTTGCCCGCGCTTGCTACGGAAATACGGAGCAGATCCTGATAATCGTCAACAGCCTTTATCACTGCACAAAGGAAGAGTAAGAACTGCGCGTTCTCATAGGGTGTGTCGCCCGGTTCGAGCAGGTTTGCGCCCGTGTTGGTGCTTATCGACCAGTTGTTGTGCTTGCCGGAACCGTTCACGCCGTCAAACGGCTTTTCGTGGAGCAGACAAACAAGTCCGTGCTTCTTGGCGACCTTCTGCATTATCTCCATTGTGAGCTGGTTGTGATCCGCGGCGATATTCGTTGTCGCGAAGATCGGCGCGAGCTCATGCTGTGCGGGAGCAACCTCGTTGTGCTCTGTCTTTGCGAGTATGCCGAGTTTCCAGAGCTCCTCGTTGAGGTCTTTCATGAAAGCCTGTACACGGGGCTTTATCACACCGAAGTAATGGTCTTCAAGCTCCTGTCCCTTCGGCGGCATTGCGCCGAAAAGTGTGCGTCCGGTATATATAAGGTCTTTGCGTCTGTCATAATCCTCTTTATCCACAAGGAAGTATTCCTGTTCGGGGCCGACTGTCGTTTTTACGGAAGTCACGCCCTCATTTCCGAACAGTTTCAGGATACGCATAGCCTGTCTGTTTACGGCTTCCATTGAGCGGAGCAGCGGTGTTTTCTTATCGAGAGCCTCACCGCCGTAGGAGCAGAACGCTGTGGGTATGCAGAGCACTCCGTCCTTGATGAACGCATAGGATGTAGGATCCCATGCCGTATATCCGCGTGCCTCGAATGTTGCGCGAAGTCCGCCGGAGGGGAAAGACGATGCGTCCGGTTCACCCTGTATCAGCTCCTTGCCGGAGAACTCCATTATCACGCTGCCGCCCGCGCTCGGGGAAATGAAGCTGTCGTGCTTCTCGGCGGTGATCCCTGTCAGAGGCTGGAACCAGTGTGTGTAATGTGTGGCTCCCTTTTCTATCGCCCATTCCTTCATCGCATTGGCTACTACCGCAGCCACAGCTGGGTCAAGGCGCTTGCCGTTGTCGATCGTGTTCTTTACCGCTTTGAAAGTCTCTTTCGGTAATCTTGCTTTCATCACGTTTTCATTGAACACATTTTCGCCGAAGTATTCTGCTACCTGTTTCATAATCGTTGCTTCCTTTCTTATATTGCTGAAAAACAAAGAGCGCCGGCGGAGACTGTTGTCCCCTGCCGGCGCCTTTGCCGTTCCACAATTCGTATTATAGCACAGGCGTTCCGGTTTGTCAATAGATTTTTGCAATATTTTTATTTTATTCCTGCAAATATATTTTCGGTTTTATGTGCTGAATTTTGTGTAAAATTGCTGAATGTTCCCAATTTGCTGAATTTTCGCAATGCTTCAAGCCTTTTATTTTGAATTTGATTCTTGCAGATAATTCAAAAAGCACGCAGTGCGTTGTGATATCACACATAGTATAAATCCGTTGGATTATGACGGTTATGTGAAATTTGTGAAATGTATGTCAAAATTAGCACTCTCCTATTGACAGTGCTAATTTTATGTGATATACTGTGTACAGAACAAAGGAAAAGGGAAATAAAGAATAAATCCCCCGCCGATGTTCAATAATAAAAACATATACAAATTGAAAGGGGTTATGACTTATGTTAGTACCGGATATATTCAGAAGAAATGTGTTTGACGACTTTTTCGATTTCCCGACGATGCCGCGCACGCCGCAGCCCGCACCGATCATGAAGACCGATGT
>CACZGM010000013.1 GCA_902780695.1 uncultured Ruminococcus sp.
TGGGATTTTCCTTGCACTTTTGCAACCGCGAACAGGCTTCAAGCTGCGCTATGAAGCCTGTTCACGGTTGATGAGCAGACATTAAATAAAAAATCAGGAGGAATACAAAAATGGCAAAGCTAATTGACGGAAAAGCGGTATCACAGAAGGTCAAGGAAGAAGTACGTGCGGAGATAGAGCGCGAGGGTCTCGAAGTTGGTCTCGCGGTAGTTATCGTCGGCAACAATCAAGCAAGCAGAGTATATGTGAACAACAAGAAAAAGGCCTGTGAAGTATGCGGAATCAAGTCTTACGAATATGCACTTCCGGAGGAGACTCCGGAATCCGAGCTGCTCGGTCTTGTAGATACTCTCAACGCAGACCCGAAGGTAAACGGAATACTCGTACAGCTTCCGCTTCCAAAACAGATAAACGAAGAAAAAATAATAGCCCGCATATCTCCGGAGAAGGACGTTGACGCTTTCCATGCGGTAAATGTCGGAAAGATAATGATAGGTAACTATTCCTTCCTTCCCTGCACTCCCGCCGGTGTTATGGAGCTTATCCACAGCACAGGCACAGATGTTTCCGGCAAGGAATGTGTTGTCATCGGACGCTCGAATATCGTCGGCAAGCCTATGGCAATGCTGCTTCTGCATGAGAACGCTACAGTTACTATATGCCATTCCCGTACCAAAGACCTCGCGGCGGTATGCAGACGCGCGGATATACTTGTAAGCGCGGTAGGCAAGGCTGATTTTGTTACGGCCGATATGGTAAAGGACGGAGCCGTAGTTATAGATGTAGGTATGAACAGAAACGCAGAAAACAAACTCTGCGGCGACGTTAAGTTTGATGAAGTCGAACCCAAGGCATCATACATCACTCCCGTTCCCGGCGGTGTAGGACCCATGACTATCGCTATGCTTATGAAGAACACTCTTATGGCAAAGCGCATACAGAGCAGATGAAAAACAGCAATACCCCGCTCATCAACGGTATTATCCTTGCTGCCATAAGCGTCTATCTGATCTGGTATTTCTCATCTCACGGGCTCTGGAATCCGGCAACAGTCGTGGTGCTTATCGTTCTAATGCTGCTTGCTGCGGGACAGGTCATAATATGGTTCATGTTCTTTCGTGATCTCAAAAAAAACAAAAGAAAAAGCAAAAAACATATTGACAAGGATACACAAAATTGATATAATAAATATATGGCATTTTGTCAAATTTATCCAACCGGAGGTATTACATCATGGAATTGAAAGGCTCAAAGACCGAAAAAAACCTGCTTACCGCTTTTGCAGGTGAATCTCAGGCACGCAACAAGTACACTTACTTTGCTTCCGTTGCAAAGAAGGAAGGATATGAGCAGATAGCTGCTATTTTTGAAGCTACCGCTAATAACGAGAAGGAACACGCCAAGATATGGTTCAAGGCTCTCGGTGAACTCGGAGATACAGCAAAGAACCTTGCCGCTGCGGCAGACGGCGAAAACTACGAATGGACTGATATGTATGACCGTTTCGCAAAAGAAGCGGAAGAAGAAGGCTTCACAAAGCTGGCTGCACAGTTCAGAATGGTCGGCGCTATCGAAAAGCATCATGAAGAAAGATACCGCGCACTGCTCAACAACATTGAGATGCAGAAAGTGTTCGAGAAGAGCGAGGAAACAATGTGGGAATGCCGCAACTGCGGTCACATCGTTATCGGAAAGAAAGCTCCCGGCGTATGTCCCGTTTGCGCTCACCCGCAGAGCTTCTTTGAAGTAAGAAAAGAAAACTATTGATCCGAATACATAAAACAAGGCTTTACCGCTTCCGGTAAAGCCTTGTTGCAGCTTGTCAATAACCACATTCCGTATTTAAGTGGTATGGAATCTTTACCAACCCCACTGCGTTTTAGTCGGCACATGACATAAATCGGGACTCTGAAATACTGCATTGGTTTGGGGTGTCAAGCCCACTTTTCTAAAGGGGGCTTGCGGGTGCAGGGCAGAGCCCTGCCGCTGTCCGCGCAGGACAAGTCTGTCAAAAAATTTACTTTTTTGACAGACAGAAACAAGGCTTTACCGCTTCCGGTAAAGCCTTGTTGTTTTATTTGCAAACGCTTATGATCTCTTTAACAAGATCGGGTACATACCACTGTAATTTCCTTCGGTCGAGAATGCCGAATTTCTCGTCTCCGCTGTAATATGAACCGTTATCCCACCATATACACGGTATTCCGGATTTCTCCGCGCGGTTCAGATAGTAATTGACCCACTTTACGATCTCCGCGTCATTGCGTTCATCCGAATCCGGGAAATTCTTGCTTACAGAACCGTATTCCGTGATGATTACCGGAATATTCTTTGAGATGAAGTAATTGTCTATGGTATCAAAAAGGCTGTCAACATTCGCACCTACCTGTTCGTCGAACCTGTACGACTCCCAGTCGGTTCTCGGGTGATAAGTGAAGCCGTACGGGGTGTATGCATGGAGAGAAACTATGATATGATCGTCATCCGGGATCTCAAGATCCTTCAGCGTCGTGTCTGCTACTGCAGCTGCAAATGTTGTTATCAGAAGAGCACGTTTTTCATTGTTCCCGCCGGTCGCTCTGACAGTATCGACAAATGTCCTGTTCAAAATGTTAAGCGCTGCTCTGCCGTCCTTTGTACCGCCTGTCCATTCACCTTTGCCGCCTTCTATACGCGGTTCGTTCAAGCCCTCAAACAGCAGATGATCTCCGTAATCTCTGAAATTCTCGGCTATCTGCGTCCACATTGCCTCAAATTTCGGCATAAAACTGTCGAGCTGATCTGTCGCTGGCTTTATCCACGATGTCTCGTGGTGACTGTTGAGTATGACGTACATTCCGTTGTCAATGGCATAATCTACGACTTCCTGCACGCGGTCCATCCATTCATCGGGGATCTTGTCCGATTCATCCATTTTTTCGCCCCATGTTGTGGGAATACGGATAACATCGAATCCTTCACCTGCTACAAAGTCTATCATTTCCTTTGTAGTGTACGGATTTCCCCACGCGGTCTCTCCGCCGAGAGCATCAAAGGTATTGCCGAGGTTCCAGCCTGTACCCATTTCCGCGACAAGCTCCTGAACAGTAATATCCCGCATTTCACCTTTTTTAGCGGTATCCGTTGTATTTTCGGCAGTCTCCGTGACAGCAGAAGTCATTACGGTTGACGAAGGTGTGCCGCCTCCTCCGCAGCCGCACAGAAGAACGGTCACGGAAAGCAGCAGCGAGATCATATATTTTGAATGTCTCATTTTTCACTCTCCTTTTATATAAGCCGATAGATCATCTATCAATGCATTAGGCATGATAAAATACAGGTAAAATAATACACATTCAGATAAGTATTATTATCAGTATATCATAATTATATATTTTTTTCAATACATATTGCAAAAATATACAAAATGTGATAGAATATTCATAAAATTGAAGTGTTCATTTTCTCGCTGCCTCTGATAAACGATACAAGATTTCAATTATCTATCCGGCTGCGGAATTGATCAGCTCTTAAACAAACGGAGGTAATGTATGGCAGTTTTTACCGCGGACAACAAGTCTTTTTCATATATGGGCAGAATTGATTTCTCAAGACCCGATGCCCCTATGCTCATATATCCGGGCAGTAATATCCGCTTTAAATTCAAGGGAACATCGCTCAGGATCATGATCGAAAATATTCCCATGAACAACAGAATGTGGATAGGTGCGCTTGTTGACGGAATACAGCAGAAGATCGAGATATCAAACGATACCGGAGTTCAGGAGATAACGCTCGCAGAAAACCTTGACGATAAGATACACACCTGTATGATATTCAAACGTATGGCTGCGGCGCATTATTTCAGATTCCTTTCTGCGGAAACCGACGAAATACTTCCGGACGATCATAAATATGACCTTAAGATCGAATATTTCGGGGACAGCGTTTCGGCAGGAGAAGTCTGCGAAGCAGTGTATTACGAGGGGCTCTGCGACCCGGAAAATCACGAAAGCTCTTACGACAACAGCTATTTCAGCTACACTTTCTCTGCGGCGAGAAAACTGAATGCCGAGTTCAACAACAATTCGCAAGGCGGTCTCGCACTGCTTGACCATACTGGCTACTTCTACGGACCGGATATCGAGACTCTTACCGGGCTTGAATCCACATACGATAAGCTAAGCTATGTTCCTTATGCTCCATGCGGTGTTTCTGAATGGGATTTCGGCAGATATACACCCGATATCGTAGTATTCGCTATAGGACAGAATGACGCTTTCCCGAAGCCGGAAGCTGTTTTCGACAGACAGTACACCGAGATGTGGAAAGCAAAATACAAGGAGATACTGCTGACTCTTAAAGAAAAGTACGGAAACGCAAAATTCATAATCATCACGACCGTACTCAAACACGAGATAAAATGGGAGTATATCCTCGACGAGATCTGCGCGGAGCTCGCCGATCCCGATGTAACAAGACTGCGCTTCAGACGCGCCGGGAAAGCAACCGACGGTCACCCGCGCATTACCGAACAGGAGGAAATGGCGACAGAGCTTGCGGATTACATCAGATCGATCATACGATAAACACAATACCCGCAGACGTAGTTTTCACGTCTGCGGGTATTTTTATTTTCCGATAAAATGCTTCGTAAACAGTTCACGGTGTTCTTCATACAATTCCCCCGCTATCCGGTCACTGATTTCGATAAGCATACGCTCATAAGTACAGGTAAGCGGAGATACCCTGTTCTCGGCACCTGTTTCGAGCCTGTTCGTACAGCCGCAGGAATTTGTGCAGCGTCCGTTCAGTCCGCATTCCCTGCACTCCTCCGGTGTGGACTGACGTTTGGATATTTCAATCTGCCGCTTTACGTCTATCCCGTCGAACACATTTCCTATATACCAGTCCTTATCACCGACGAACTGCGTACACGGATATATATTGCCGTCCGTATCTATCGGCATCTGGCGGAAACCAAGGTGGCAGTGATCCGCGGTGTTCTTTTCCTTTATACAGTCACGGATCTTGGAATCGAACGGACTGAAATAAAAACGTGAACCGTTAACGAGAATATCGCAGTAGAACCCGGCTGTCTTTTCAAGTTCCCCACGCAGAATTTCCATATCTTTATCGGTCCATTTTACACGGCTGCCATAGGCGATAGTCGATATGATACGACGAAATCCGAGTGAATACAGAAATCTCACGGACTCGAAATAACTGCTCACAGCAAACGGAGCTATGGTCATCATAGCGTATGCGTTCGGGATATAAGAAAGCAGCAGCGTTGCCTTTTCCGAGACAACGTCAAGCGTTCCTCCGCCGCTCTTGAAGCAGCGCGACTTGTCCTGCAGCAGCCCGTCGAATGAAAGACCGATCATCATTCCTACAGCGCGGGCGCGTTCAAGAAACCGTTCGTCCAGTAAAGTCCCGTTTGTCGTCATTTTGTAGTTCGCGTTCTTTCCGGTTCCAGCGGAAAGCTCCGTACAACGGTCTATGCACTTGTAGATCAGATCTTTTTCAAGCAGAGGTTCACCGCCGAAAAAGCAGAAACCCGCGCTCTTCCCGCGTGAAAAAGCAAGTTCACAAGCAGCATACAGTACATCTTCAGACATACGTTTTTCGCTCTTGGGATTCGGGCAGTAAACACAGTCAAGATTGCATCGTTCAGTAAGGTGAAGCGTAAAGTTCATTATACCAACCCTTCTGTGATAAGAGCCTTGAACATCTCCACACAAACGTCGGGAGTTTCAATATTATATGCGTAGTTATATGCGAATTCAAACGAATCGAAGACGATAATGACAGCCTTTACCTTCTGCCCGTTAAGCTCCATTCCTCTCATATAAACATGATCGGCGAGCTTTTCGTTTTTTTGAAGATCAAGCGCTTTATAAGCGTTTGTTCCTTTCTCGGCAAATGTGATATAAATTGATGATTTGCTGTTTTCCGACGTTAACAGGTATCTTGCATTTATGACAGTATTTCCGTCATTCATAAGATATTCCATATCGTTCGGCTCATAGCGGTCTATTCTTTCAAGCTGACATGAGATCTCTGTGTCTTTGAAAGCCCTGGTACACTCGTCGGCAAGTGAATTTTCATATCTGTTCGCGAGGATATAATCGTCCGGTATTTCTTCCTCATCACCTTCAAACGGAGCCGCAACATCACCTTCAAGCTCAATGATCTCATCGTCCGTGTCAACAGGTTCGGGAACATCTCCGGCAAGCTGGCAGTCATCATCGGTATATGCCGGAACAATACCAACTGGGTCAAGACTGTCATATTCATCTTCGTCAACGGCAGGCTCGCCTTCAAGCATGAAATCTTCGGTTATTTCCACTTCCGTGGGCGCAGGAGTTGTCGTTGAAGTTACTGTCGTTGCCACAGCCGCAGTTGTGGTGGCAGTCACAGCAACAGCAGTAAAAAGTGCCGGATCGTCTTTGGTTTGCATAGTTTCATTTATAACTGCAACATCACCTGCAAGCTCTGCTTCTTCAATAGAGCTGAACGGAGTGGTCATCTCTGTCGTAGTAGTTGTTGTGCTTTTGGACATTGCTGCCGCGGCGGTTGTTGTATCGGCTGCTGAAGCCTCGGTACAGGCAGGCGCACCCGCTCCTGCTCTGTCGGATTCAAATGTTGCAGCGGCACCGCTTGTCTGTAGTCCGCCCTCAACACAGCCGGACAAAGATGCGGTCGCTGTTAAAAGGGCAGCCAGTTTTATCGCATATTCTGGTCTTTTATAGTTTTTTACCGGTGATATCTTCATTTTCATTACCTGCCTTTCACAGCTGTCTCATAAACTGCCTCTGTATATAAAACTGTTTTCGGAATAGAAAAGTGACAAAATCCGCAAAAAATCCCTAATTTCGTATATCTGCACAATACTCATTGTACAATATCACTGCAATCCGACAGTTCTGTTCACTGCCATTGAAAACGCAATTCCCTGTCCCGCCGTCCCGAGTCCGGCAGACTTGTACACAGCTTCGAGCACTGCATCCTTGATATCTTTCGGGACAAGTATCATAAGCACTTCCTTGTCGGGGTGAATGATTATTCCGAATTTTTCCTCGGCTTCCTTGCCGGCGGTGCCTCTTGCTCTTATTACCGTACCGCCTCTTGCTCCGGCTTCTCTTGCCGCGTCCATGACAGTCTCGGAAAAACCTGAATTTATGATACAGAATATCACTTCATACCCTTTTTCGTTTTCACTCATTTCATTCTCCCCCATTCAAAGAGCTTTCTGCATTACACAGGAATGTATAGACAGATGTTCCTATCATGCTTGTGAAAGGAACAGACACCGAAACTCCCTTTCCGTTCCTGACAGTCCGGAATTTTGTTTCGAGAGTATAGGTTAGCTCGTCGAGCCGGTCTTCCCTCACAACACTGAATATCACAGTCTTATCGGTATCTGTAATACCGAGATAGTCCAGTATCTCTGCTTTTGCGGTACCATGTGCCGGTGCCGAAAACTGAAAATTGACCTCAAATGACTGGATAATATCCATATAGAATTCAGCCTTGCTCTTTTCTACTATCGTTATCAGCAATTCAAGCGCGAACGGTGCCTGTGAGCCTGTTTTTTCGGGCAGCTGCACCCGCTTTTCCGCTTTTATCTGCGGCAGTTCGTTCTTTATTTTACCCCAGAATGGCATCGTTCTCACCTCTTGTCAAAATAAATTATCTGCGCATCGTCCGCAGACAGTATTCTCGCCATTGCAATGCGCTTACGCATTCTCTCCGCCATAACCGCCTTGAATCCGAGAGACTGTATCGCGATAAGCGGAGTCATAGCTACCATTGCGACAATACCGAATGCGGTATACATTATGTCGCCTGTTCCGCGAAGAGCTTCACAGGCTCCGATAGCCATCGGAAGTATAAAGCTCGATGTGAGAGGTCCGCTTGCAACCCCTCCGGAATCGAACGCGATAGCCGTGTACATCTTCGGTACGAAGAATGAGAGCCCGAGAGAGATGAGATATCCAGGTATCAGATAATAAAGCAGCGAAAAACCAAATATAATGCGGATTATCGAAAGACCAATGGAAACACCCACGCCGACCGAAAGCGCTGCTGTCATTTCTTTTTTCGTTACCGTACCGCCGGTTATATCCTCGACCTGCCGGTTAAGAACGTGAACGGCAGGCTCCGCGAGAACAGTAACCATACCGATAAAAAACGCAAACAGTATAAGCGGCAGTTTCCCGCCTTCCGCAAGCTCAACACCGATCTTGAAGCCTATCGGCATAAATCCTACCGCAACTGAAGTGAGGAATATGACAAGTCCCACAAATGTATAGACAATACCGACGAGTATCTGCACCAGCTTTTTCATCGGGAGTTTGAGTATCAGCACCTGCAGAATGCCGAATGAAACCATTATAAGCAGCAGCGACCTTCCGACGTCAAGCACGGTCTCAAAAACGGTATCCAGAAACCCTTCCCCGAGATTGGCATCTATGGAGTAATCCGGAAGCGAGTAGTTCAGATTGCCTTTTGCGGTCAGCATAAGTATCAGTACAGCAATTATCGGTCCCACGGAGCACAGCGCGATAAGTCCGAAGCTGTTCTCTCCCGCGTTTCTGCCGCCTATCGTCATTGCGATTCCGACACCGAGCGCCATTATGAACGGAACGGTTATTGGGCCGGTCGTCACGCCGCCGGAGTCAAACGCGAGCGGGAAAAATTCACTTTTGCCGTTTTCAAGCAGCAATGCTCCTACCGCAAACAGCATCAGATAGAAATACAAAAGAAACGGTGTCAGATCCTTGCGGAAAACAATCTTCATTACTGCCGTCAGCAGGAAAGCTCCCACACCTACACATACTGCTCCGATAAGCAGCGTGGGCTCTATAAGAGCACTCACCTGATCTGCCAGTACCGAAAGATCAGGCTCCGCGACTGTGATAAGCAGTCCCATAACGAAGCATACCGCAAACAATACCCCTATTTTTCTCGATTTAGTCAGACCCTCTCCAACATACTCGCCCATGGGTGTCATAGCCCTATCAGCACCGAGGTTGAAAAGTGCTATTCCAAGTATCAGAAAAGCGGCTGAAACACCGAAAACTACCGTTTCCTTGAAAGTAAGATCGACGAGCGGAGTCAATGTGATCAGTATTACAATCAGCGTTATGGGTACAACCGATACGACGGCTTCCCATATCTTGACAAGAAGAGCTTTTATCATGAATTTTCCTCGTTATCTATCTGAATACCGGTTCATTCACAAAACCGGATTTATATTACGATCCCGCATAAAATGATGTTGAAAACTATTACGACGTACACTGTATTTTAATTATTATAACATAATCACGGTATAAAATCAAGTCTTTGCGTTCAATACACAGAATAACTCCTTCCGGCTTATACTTTGGGTTTTCTCGGACATTCGTCTGTCGGCAAATAAAGCGTAATAAAAAACAACCCGCCTATGCAAGACCATAGGCGGATTCGCCGCGGGGCGTTCCCCCGCAATAGAAAAAGATAGTTTAATTATCCGAAATCTATATAATACGGGCGAAAAATAACCCGCCCATGCAAGACCATAGGCGGATTCGCAGCGGGGCGTACCCCGCATTGGTTTTATGCTGCATTGTCGGCTGACGGCTGTTCCTCGGCAGCGGAAGACTCGGCAGCTTCTGCTGCCGCTGATTCGGCAGCTTTCTTCTCTCGCGCTTCCTCACGCTGCTTTTCGTATGCCGCAAGTTCCTCTGACATAACGTCCTCTCCCGCTTCTATGCGTTTAAGCCCGTTCATGAACTCCTCGTCCTTCATCGTGAAGAAATATCTGTCGTAGAAAAGTCCCTTTATATCCCACAGTACAGGACAGATTCCGCGCGTGTACATCGACTGCGCCGCGCAGAGATTAAATCTTCTGACGACGTCCGGCTCCTTGTTCCGTACAACTACACATCCGTATTCACCCATAATAACAGGAATGCCGTTGTCAACGAAACGGGTCTTGAGTTTATCCATATTGTCTTCCATTTCCTTGACTTCTTTTTCGTGTCCCCAGGTCTTTTTGGCTTTTCCCCAGCTTGCGTCCTTTTCGAGCAGACAGAACGTTGAAGGAGTATAATAATGCACGGAAACGGCACATCTTCCGGCAGGGTCTTCCGGCATAACAAACAGCTCGTCACAGGTAAGGTCAACATCGGTATTGTACCCCGCTATCAGCAGATGACGCTTTTCGTTGTTGCCGCCGCTCGCACGGACTATATCAACAAATTTCTGATTTATCTCGTTCAGAAGTGCGTATGACCGTTCTTTTTCTTCTCCCGCAGTGCCGCTGTATCTGTTCCAGATACTTTCCCAGCCGCCCTCTTCATTAAGGGACTCAAACATCAGCTTATCTCCGTATTTGCCGTAATAGCTGCAGAGCTGTTCCCAGATGCGGGTGTACTTCTTCATACACTCTTCCTTTTCTGTCGGGAACTTCTCCCACCAGCCGCCGTCCCAGTGAATGTTCATTATAACGTAAAGACCGCTGTCAACCGCCCAGCCGGTCACTTCATCAATTCTCGCAAGAAGCTCGGGGCTTATGGTGTAATCATCAGCCATAAGATTTGACCACGCAACAGGCAGACGCATAACGCCGAATCCCGCATCAGCGTATCCCTGTATGAGCGGCTGCGTAACAACGGGACTGCCCCACATCGTCTCAAAGGACTGTACGGTAGTACCCGCACCGCCTGTCGCCTCAAATGTGTTGCCGAGGTTTATGCCCATTCCCATATCCCTGACGATCTCCTGTGTGGTCATATCGCGCATTTCACCAAGAGATACAACAGGAGTCTGCTCGGTCTCCGCCTGTGTACCGTCAGCGGGTGCCGTCGTATTGCCTCCGCACGCGGAAACAAGGCACATTGCAGCAGCAAGAAGTGCTGCTGCCGTTTTTCTGAATTTCATATCTTTATCTCCTTTCATTTTACAAACACGAATTCTTCAAGCTCAAACAGCATTCTTCCGGCAAACATATCCTTTGCCCAGCCAGTATAAGCACTTTCCGCTTTCAGATATACAGCGTGTCTGCCCTTTATTGCCGGAAGAGCAGCCGAAACGATGCCGCTGTTTGCATCAAATACCGCTTCACCTATCGGCTCTGAGTCGTCCGAGTCAATATATACGAGTATTTTTCCGCGGCATCCTGTTCCGCGCAGTTTCAGTTTTATCGAATACGGATCGTTATCGTCGCCGAAATCGTAATATTTCCAGCCCATAACGGCTCCGTCTGTGATTTTAGTTATAACGCGGTCAAAGATATTCAGTTCCGTAATGAAGCAGCCGTTTCTGAGAACACACGCAGTATCGGCTTTTGTAACGGCAAACGGGTTCAGACTGTCCTCGAATCCGAGAGAAGTCATTTCTACCTGCGGTATAGTTCCGTCCGGAAGTATCTCTATCTTCTCAACACATCCGCGGCGCGACATAATCGTACCGTTTGTCATTTTGTGATAGAATATGTAATACTGCCCGTTAATGCACATAACGGAACCGTGATCGTTTCCTCCGGGATAATCCACGGAATTGTCAATGATCGTGCCTTTATACTCGAACGGACCTGTCGGACTGTCGCTTATAGCGTAATCAAGACAGCTTCCCTTTTTGGGAGAGTATATAAGATAATATCTTCCGTTTATCTTTCGCGGCGAGCAGGCTTCAAAGAAGCAGTGCGGCTCTTCAACTGGGATTATGCCCTCTTTATATGTTCCGTCAATAACGGTGTACATATCACTGCCGTCGATCTCCGCCATATACGAACCGAGGTATCCGCAGTAAACATATACTCTGCCGTCGTCATCCACCAGCACGCCGGGATCTATGAATGTACCGTCATCATAGTGTTTCTCGATGTTGTACTTATACTGCGACAGGAGCCTGAATGGTCCTTCCGGGCGGTCACTTACGGCTACACAGCCCTTTGCTCCGACTATATATGCATACAGGTAGTATTTACCGTCCTTTTCAACTACGTCGGGAGCGTACAGTTCATTGTCCGTCCAGTCGGCATCTGACGGGTGTTCTCTGAAACCGCGTGTAGCAAACGCGGTACCGTGGCATATCCAGTTGTTAAGGTCGTTAAGCGGAGCCGACCACACTTTCAGCTTATAGTCACAGAAAGCATCGCAGCCGGGGCGGTCGTGTGAACCGTAAACATATATCCGGTCACCGAACACACGGGGTTCGCCGTCCGGAATATATTCCCACTGCGGAAGATACGGATTTGGCATTTGATTTTCCTCCAAAACAATTCTTTTCTATATTTTATCACAAAGTAATCGTTTACGCAATGACAAATATAACAAAAAATTTGTACAAATGTCACAAAAAGCAACACTTATACCACCAATACAATATATTCTCGGAACCCACGTTGTAAATATTACGTTTAGACTCGTTTACCGTTGCATTTTCCCCTTTTATGTGGTATAATTGATATGTCATCAACAACTCCCGGAAACACAATTGTTATCCGAAGTCCTGTGAAGCAGTTTTTCGCTTTTATCACCCGATCTGCATTATTGAACCCGAAATTGGCTTTAAATATGAACAAAGAAAACAAAACAAACGAAAACATCAAAGAACGTAAATATACCATAATTTTCTGCATTACAGCAGCAATGTACATAATCGTATGTATAGTGATCTATGTATGTTCGGATGCCGCGGAGCGGGCAGCTTATGTCCATGTGGCTCCTATCCCCCATTCACCTGACGAGATAATAATTCCGGAGTCCGAAAAGATAGATCTGAATACGGCAACGCCCGAGGAGCTTATGTCACTGAACGGAATCGGTGAAGTAACTGCCGCCAAGATCATTGAGTACCGCGAAACATACGGCTGTTTTCTCTACCCGGAGGAACTGCTGAACATCAGCGGCATCGGCGAGAAAACGGTTGACAGTATAATGCCGTATATCAGAGTCGTACCGCTTCCGCGTAATACCGCCTCACCCGAAACTTCTTCCCCGAACCAATAGACGTGATCTCCGCATTTGTTGAAACAGCAGACTATTAAGAGTCGGCCTGACTGAACAGCGGAATAATGAAAATACCGTTTTGCGCACGAATGCAGAGCGGTATTTTATGTCTTAAGCAAACAATCGAAGATCTCAACACAGTAAAGCCATTTTCTCTGTATTTTTTAGCATTTCTTCAATATTTTTTCACATTGTTTTTTGAAAAAAGTATTGCATTTATTGCATTGATATAGTATAATATTATTTACTGCCAAGATATATATACAGGCGGAGCAAATTGAAAGGGTTGATATATTATGCCGTCAGCAGCAGTCAGACATAAACTCCCGTTGATAACTATGAGAGGTCTTGTTGTCTTTCCGGGTATGGTCATAAATTTCGATGTAACAAAGCCTAAATTCCTTGAGGGGATAAAGACAGCGAGTCTCACAGACAAACACATCTTTCTTGTAACTCAGACAGAATATGACAACGAAGAACCGCACAAGGCCGATCTTTTCAAGGTCGGAGTTGTGGCAGAAATAAGACAGATACTCAAAACTCCCGACAAGGTGACACGTGTTCTCGTTCACGGTCTTTACCGAGCAAAACTTATCGGTATTTCGGAATTTGATACATACACCGTTGCCGAAGTCGCCGACATAATTGAAAAAAATACCGAAATGGAGAACAAGCTGTCCTATGCGTATGAGAGAACGCTGAAAATGCTGTTCTCGGACTACGCTTCACTTGTGCCGAAAATCCCGGACGAACTTGTTTCTCTTATCGAAGGCGAGCACGATCTGCGCAAACTGTTTGATCTGATAGTCTTCAATGTGTTCCTGAAAACTGAGAACAAGCAGGAGCTGCTCGAAACGAACGGGCTTGAAAAACGCGTCAAAAAACTGGTCGAGATGCTCACCGAAGAGATTAAGGTACTTAAATTCGAGGCGGAGATAAACGAGCAGATACGCGATTCTATCGACAGCAACCAGAGAGAGTATATTCTCCGGGAACAGATGAAAGCACTGTCAAAACAGCTCAGCGGATCTGAAGAATACGATGACGAGGCTTACGAGTACACCGAGAAGATACAGGCAATAGGCTTTCCGGAGGAAACGGAGGAAAAGCTGCTCCGTGAAGTGAATAAAATGCTCAAGGTATCGCCCTCTTCACAGGAGTACGGTCTTATCAAGACGTACCTCGATTCGATACTTGAGATGCCGTGGAACACCTATACGACCGATACGGTCAATATCGAAAAGGCAGAAAAACAGCTTGAAAAGGATCACTACGGGCTGAAAAAAGTCAAGGAACGCATACTTGAGATAATATCCGTAAGAAAGCTCAACCCCGAGATCAAGAGCCAGATAATCTGCCTTGTGGGACCTCCCGGAGTCGGCAAAACATCTGTCGGCAAGTCGATAGCAGCCGCCCTCGGACGCAGCTACGCGCGGGTTTCTCTCGGCGGCGTGCGTGACGAAGCGGAGATACGAGGTCACAGGAAGACCTATGTCGGCGCAATGCCCGGACGTATCGTGAACGCAATAAAGCAGGCAAAGTGCATGAACCCCGTTATCCTTTTCGATGAGATAGACAAAATGGGCAGCGACTACAAGGGCGACCCCTCATCCGCGATGCTTGAAGTTCTCGACCCGGAGCAGAACTCGACATTCACCGACCATTATTTTGAGATACCGCTTGACTTAAGCGATGTTTTGTTCATAACAACAGCCAACACAACGGAGACTATCCCCGCTCCCCTGCTTGACAGAATGGAAGTGATCGAGCTTTCAAGCTATACACGCGAGGAGAAATTCCATATTGCGAAAAAGCATCTGCTTCCGAAGCAGCTCAAAAAGCACGGTGAAACGAGAAAGACTCTGAAAATAAACGACAAAGCCCTGTACGAGATAATCGACTGCTATACCAAAGAAGCCGGCGTGCGCGGACTTGAGAAGAAAATAGCTTCGGTCTGCAGAAAAGCAGCGAAGAAGCTAGTTAGCGGCGAAACAAGTATTTCCGTTACCGAAGCAAATCTTAAGGATTTCCTCGGTGTTAAGAAGTTCCTTCCCGAGACGATCTCCAAAACCGATGAAACAGGTATCGTAACCGGACTTGCGTGGACTTCTGCCGGCGGTGTCACAATGCCTCTTGAGGTTATTGTGCTAGAGGGCGACGGAAAGGTCGAAGTTACAGGCTCGCTCGGCGATGTTATGAAGGAATCCGGGAAAATAGCCGTAAGCCTTGTCCGCAGTATCGCAGCGACATACAACATCGATCCCGATTTCTACAAGAACAAGGATCTGCATATACACGCTCCCGAGGGTGCTGTTCCGAAAGACGGTCCGTCTGCGGGCGTCACAATGACAACCGCTCTCGTTTCCGCTCTCTCCGGTATGCCGGTCAGACATGATATCGCAATGACAGGCGAGATAACACTGCACGGAAAAGTTCTTCCCATCGGCGGTCTTAAGGAAAAGTCAATGGCTGCCTACAAAGCGGGCGTTAAAACGGTAATTATCCCGAAAGAGAATGAACCTGATCTCGAAGAGATAGACGAGACAGTAAAGAATAACGTGAATTTTATTTCAGCGGAAAAGATACAGACCGTTCTCGACAATGCACTTGTATTCCCCCAAAAGCAGGAAACCAAGACTGCCGCACGCAGAGGAAGACCGGGCAGACCTTCAAAAACCAGAAAACCTTCACAGACTTCCGCTTCACTCACAACTTCATCAAGATGATCTAAAGTTTCCCCTGCCCTTTACGACAGGGGAAATCGTTTGACAGGAGCAACTATGAATTACAACAACGCAGAATTTACCGCTTCTTACGGAGTATTTAAGCAGATCCCACGTTCAGACAGACTTGAATTTGCTTTCGCGGGTCATTCAAATGTCGGGAAATCATCACTCATAAACAAGCTGCTTAACCGCAAGACTCTTGCGAGGGTCAGCGCGACGCCCGGAAAGACATCCACGATAAACTTCTTTTCCGTCGATAACATCTATATCGTCGATCTTCCCGGCTACGGATACGCGAAAGTATCACAGAATGAAAAGAAACGCTGGGCGGAGCTTATTGAGGGATACCTTCATGATGACCGCGATCTCGCGCTCGTATTTCAGCTCATAGATTTTCGCCACAAGCCGACCGCGGACGATATCATGATGATAAACTTTCTTATAGACAGCGAAATCCCGTTCGTGATCGTGCTTACCAAGGCAGACAAGCTGAAAAAGAAAGAGCGTGAAGCAAGGCGTGAAGCATTCCGTACAGAGATACCATGCGCAGATGACATAACAATGATCGAGTTTTCAGCCGAGACCGGCGAAGGAGCAGATGAACTGCGCTCAATAATAGATGATATCAGTGCCGGTGAGGAGGAGTAAAAATGTCTGAAAGATCAGAAAAGGCGGTAAACAATCACAAGAATTTTAATTCATGCTCTGCTTCCGTTCTGTGTGCATTTGCCGATGCGGCAGGCATTACCGAGCAGGAAGCACGTACAGCGGCTGCACCCTATGCAGGAGGGAGAATGGGCAAATGCGGTGCTGTGCTCGCTGCGGAATATGTGATAGATAAGAAATTCGGTGCAGAAGCCGAAGGTATCAAAGCCGAGTTTGAGCGCAGATTCAAGGAGATGAACAGCACTGTGGTATGCAAAGAGCTCAAAGGATCTCTCACCGGAAAACCGATACGTTCATGCCGGGGCTGTGTCACCGACGCGGCAGAGCTTCTGGATGAAATTCTTGCCGACAAGGAATAAACTTATGGAAAAAAACATGGACAGCATTACAAGAATGAGCAAAACTCAGAACAAGATAAAGCTCATCGGAAAAATCTCAAATGTTATACTTATCATCGTTTCCGTAATAACCATTATAGTTGCCGCAGGTTCTTTTATTTTCGGCGCAGCTATGTTTACGATCTCAAGAACCATGTCAGACGATGAAATGTTCTCTTATTTCAGTGAATTTCTGAATAGTTCAAAAAACCGGAATGATATAAGTATAACCCAAGCCGAAAAAGAAGAGATCAAAAGCGGTCTTATAGAAGCAATCGACAATTTAAACAGCAGCGGTCTTCTGCGTCTTGAATACAAAGGCACAGGAGATATAAAAATGTCCGAGCTTTATACGTTCTTTTTCTTCGGCATTTCAATAATGTGCGTTATTATCATCATTTATCTGAGAGTTATACGGTCTATGATGAAAACACTGTCTAAGGGAGACCGTCCGTTTACGTTCAAAGCGGCAAAGAAGCTGAAGCGGCTGTCTTTCGCTATGCTGCTGATAATGCTTGTGAACCCCCTTACCGGTATAATGCTTTTCGTCGTAACACTGATATTCTCTTACCTGTTCGAATACGGCGCATATTTACAGGAAAAAGCTGATGAAACAAATCGCATTCAGGAAGAGATGATAATGTCTTTCGCGGAAGTGACGGAAAACAAATCCGAACAGACAGGAAAGCACGTCAGACGTGTTGCGGAATATTCCGGCATAATAGCAGAGGAAATGGGGCTTGACGAAGAACGGGTATCAAAGCTGCGGCTTGCTTCAACCATGCATGATATCGGAAAACTGCTGATCCCGGCCGAAATACTTGAAAAGCCGGCGCGTCTTACGGACGAAGAATTCGCTGTGATAAAAAAGCATCCCGCATACGGCGGAAAGCTGCTGGACAACGTTGAGGGCGATGTTATGGGACTTGCAAGAACTATCGCGCTTGACCACCACGAACGGGTTGACGGACGAGGATATCCGGACGGCAAATCCGGGAATTACATTTCTGTTGAGGGCAGGATCGTAGCAGTAGCGGACGTTTATGACGCACTTACAAGCAAACGCAGCTACAAGGAACCGTGGGATCATCAGAAAGCATATGAGGAAATACTCAAAGGCAGCGGGACACAGTTCGATTCGGATGTCGTAGATGCTTTCAAACGAAGATACGGCGATATCAACGCTCTTCGTCAGCAATATGCCGATAATGAATAAATATAAAATGAAAGCTCCGCCGGTTTAATTCCGGTGGAGCTTTTTAGATCTTTGCTATTCGTTTTTTCAATTATTCGTTCTTGATGGCTTCGAGAGCGCTGATCTTAACGGCACGGTTTGCCGGATAATATCCGGAAATAAGGCCGATCATCGTGGAGAAAGCAAGTGCAAGAAGCACGAGCCATATCGGTATTATAGATATTTCTCCGCCGCCGTCTTCGCCGCCGAATCCGATCACACTTGCCAGTCCGCCGCCCATGAACGTGTTCATGAAGAAGGATATGCCGTAACTTATCAGCGTACCGATTATTCCTCCGAGCAGACCGATCATTCCGGCTTCCATAAGGAATATACCGCGTATATTGCCGATAAAGCAGCCCAGTACCTTCATAACGCCTATCTCTCTTGTACGCTCATAGATAGACATTATCATAGTGTTCGTGATACTGATAGCCGCAACAAGAAGGCTTATCGCCGCAAGTCCGCCGAGTACCCCCTGGATAACTCCGAGTTCACCCTGCATCTGCTCTCTTATCTGAGCCATGCTTGTTGCGGTATACCCCATTCCCTCAACGGTCTTCTGTACATAATCAACGCTTGATATATCATCGCACATTATCTTGATCTGTGAATATTCAGGCTCTTTTGCGTTTCGTATGTTGTTGAGCTTATTGTATTCCTCGATCAGCTGCTTTGCGAGATCAATGTCGATAAAGAGCGAATACGGAGTTTCCCACATTGCATCTTCCTTGAGTATGCCTATATTTTCAAGCTTATGTTCATAACCGCGTCCGCCGTACTGATACGAGCCGTTGTCGTCCTGCTTCTTCTTATTATTGATGCCTATCATTATATCGGCATCCTGCGGTTCAAAGAACGGCTTTGTGTAACTTCCGTCAGCCAGCTGCTGTCTTTCGACACGTGCAGACTGACCATGCTTTTTGGTGTCTGTGAAGTAATACGGGACATTAAGTCCCATTATCATTGCCGTGTTCTTATCATTGACTGTCGGAAGTCTTCCGGTCTCTGCCTCATAACCGAATTCATTGAACTGAGAGTAGTCAACCCCGTATATACTTGCGAATCCGAGCTTATACCTGTCGTTTCTGCCGGTCGTTATCGTGATCATATCGGTGTTGAGCTCCATTCTGGGCAAAACCATCTTAACATGATCTATTTTCGACAGTGTTTCGAGTGCCTTATCGTTGAGCTTAGGCTTATCACTTGACTTGCTCGATGATGACGAACTATCCATCATTCCGCCGCCTTCGCCGCGTATGGTGACCGATGTAAGATCACCCCACGACGCAAGCATACCGTCCATAGCCTTGCTCATTCCGAGACCGAGAGAGATCATAACAATTACCGCGCATGAACCGATAATAACACCTATTACGGTAAGCATCGTTCTTGCTTTCCGCCTCCACAGATTGCGGAAGCAGATAGATATCATATCAGTTATCCTCATCGTCAACTATCTCCGATTTTTTCTTCTTGACATGCTTAACAATAACAACTATAACTATAATTATCACAATTACCGCTGCAAGTGCAATGCCGCCTATAAGCAGGAAATTCGGACCTTCTTCGACAGGAGCCTCCGGCATCATATTCATACCGAAATCTTCGATCATCAGTTCTTCCACATTGAATGTGAACGGAAGATCGGTCTCCTTTTCATCGCCGTTTGCATCCTCATAGGTTATCTTCAGAGAACCGCTGCCGCTTCCTGCGGATAAAGGCATGAGTTTAACGTCATAGAACTCTTCCGCACCGCTCTTGATGTTGCCGATGTAGTAGGAATTGCTTTCGGCAGTGAAATCATCGCCGGAAACGCTTACGTTAACGTTGTATATATCGCTCTTACCCTTGTTGATGATGCTTGTGCTGACGGTGAACTGCTGATTTGTGTAGATACCTCCGTTCGGAACATCGACTTCGTTAATGGAAACTCTGTCTTCCTGACGAAGCGGAATGGATATTGTTTCCTGTACCTTATCGGATTTGTAGCGCTGATCCTTTACCGTGTATTCATATACAAAATCAATGCTGATCGGATAGCTGTTCGGTTTTGCTGTCGCAAGCGAAAGCATTTTCATGGATATATCGACCGAGCTCAGCACATTGAGACGATCAAAGAAGAACGTATTGGATGAGTTGGACGGAGAATATGCGACCGTAGCCTCATTTCCAGCTGTAAGAGAAGCACCTGTTACCGTTACCTTAAGATTTTCGATATCGGATACGCCGGAAACGTTCTTGATAGTAATATTGAGCGGGAACTCTTTGCCTGCTGTAACGTATTCCTGACCGCCGTATGTATAGTTCTCTATTATGATGTTAGGCGCGATGACCTTATTTGTATCGGTTTCCTTCTCTTTCGGGTGGCACTTGATCGTTGCGTTTGTGGTGTTGGATACCTTTTCAAAATCAAGCTGGATCTCAACAACTTCTCTTATAGAAGCTATGCCGCCGCAGCCTACAAGTCGGAACACAAAGCCCTTTGTAGCACCGGAAGCGATGTCAAATGAAACAAACGGAAGTCCGCCGTCTATTGCGAATTTCGTACCGTCGAGCTTGTTGAGTGTGATGCGTGCATCCTTTATTTCATGATCCGAAGAATTCTTTACATCAACGTAAAGATTGAATATCGTGCTCTCATATACCGTATCAACATCTGTCGAATAAGATACTACGGTAAGATCGCGCTTTGCCTTTTCATCCTCTGTCTTCTTGGGTACACAGGAAATAGTTGCGTTCAGTGTATTGGAGATAGAGCCGTATGTGATGACTACCGGAATTGTTTCTCTTTCCGCTTCTATACCCGCGCAGCCTATAAGATTGAATGTAAATCTCTTTGAAGCGCCCTTCTTCAGTGAGAAATCGTTGAATCCGAGACCGCTGTTTATAGAGAATTTCTTGCCGTCAGTTGTAAGTCCGACACGAGCCTTTTCGATATCGTAAGAGCCGTTGTTCTTAAGGTCAATGGTAAGAGTGAACCTTGTATCTTCCATTACCTTATCCGAGCTGACGGTGTAATTAGTCATTGCGATATCAAAGGCTGTATAGTTGCTCTCTACCTTTTCCTTGGGGTTGCAGTCTATGATGATCGCGGTAGAGGTAGAGCTGCTGAGATCGGTCTTTGACGGATCGAGGGAGTAGGAAAGTTTGAGCTTGATAGTTTCACGCACAAGGGTTATACCCTTCTGTGCAATAAGAGAATATGTTACCTTGCCTATCTCGCCTTTTTTTAGATTGACATACTGTTTTAACGCGCCCTTGTCAAGAACAAATTTCTCATCGCTGAGTCCTTCGATCTCAAGCTCGGCGTTCTTGATATCAATACCTGTCTCATTCTTTAATGTTACGGTAATATCGAATGCGTCACCGGGATTTACAACATCCTTGCTAACCTTGTATGAATCTATAGTAAGTCCGCGTGCTTCAAGCTTGCTTACCACTTTCAGCTTTATAGGAAATGTCTGTGCATTTGATGTAACTCCGTCAGAGGCGTAGGATGTGACTGCAAGTGTAAGATTATGTGTAGCAGAGACTGCTGTTTTTGAGATCTTGATCGTAAAAGTTGCAGGACTTTTAAGATCATCCAGAGTCATTTCCGGATCCATTATTGTAATATCATTGTTGCCACCGGAAAGCACAAATTCGCATCGCGATATTCTTACACCGTTCTTCACGTTAAAAGAGAATGATACCATAGAGCTTGTACCGGAATCAAGCGTAATTTCTTTTCCGGACACGAGCGCAAGAACAGGCGGCACATTCGATGTCTGGGCTGTTGACGACTCATTGTTATTGCTGTCCTCAGCATACACTGTAACAGCAGCGCAGCATATCATCATTACAGCCGCAATGAAAACAGCAAGAAATTTCTTGAATAAAACCATTTTAGCAAACCTAACCTTTCTTTTTCTTATACCGAGTCTATCAGTATATCGTCATCATCAACGGGACAAACCGATTCATTCTTTTCAATGCTTGTTATCTCCCCGTCGATTATACGCACGATACGATCCGTATATCTTGCTATCTCGATATCGTGTGTAACGATGATCAGCGTTATGTTGTGCTTTCTGCACATCTTTACCATCAGCCTCATTACCTCGTCTGTCGTCTTGGTATCGAGGTTTCCGGTGGGCTCATCGGCAAAAACGAGCTTCGGCTTCGCAACGAACGCTCTTGCTATACCAACACGCTGCTGCTGACCGCCGGACATCTGGTTCGGTCTGTGACCGAGACGTTTTCCGAGTCCGACCAGCTTCAGCATATTTTTAGCCTTCTTATCACGGATACTTCTCGGAACTCCCTTGAACATCAGCGGCATACCGACATTTTCTATCGCGTTGAACTGATTGATAAGGTTGTATGACTGGAAAACGAAGCCCGTAGTTTTCTGACGGAAGCTCGCGAGCTTTCCCTCAGACATTTTCGCAATATTGTACCCGTCTATAAAGATGTCACCTTTTGTCGGCTTTTCAAGTCCCGCAAGCATATTAAGCAGTGTAGATTTTCCGGAACCGGACGTTCCGAGTATGCAGCAGATCTCGCCTCTTTCGATCTCAAGGTCGATATGCTTCAATGCTACAACTTTTTCGGTACCGAGCATATAAACCTTCCTGAGCCCTCTTACTGAAACAAAAGACAATTTCTCACCCTCTTTCGAAGCCGTAATCAAAATATTATACATAAAATATTATATTACAAATAACGACAAAAGTCAATATAATAATATACAAATAATAGATCAAATCATGGTTTGATATACTATATATAGTAAAAACTAATGATAAACCGCTAAAATACTATTCACTTTCCAGCAGATTTTATTATTAATCTATGCAAAGATTGTGTCCGTTTTTTGATGTATAATTGCCTGTCCAAATAATATATACGCTTTTCGGAGAAAAAGGTTGCCATTAAAAAGACATTTTTTTCAAAATTCCGAAAAATTGTTGTTCTTGCATAAACAGATCAACAGAAGACTACAATTATTGGATATAAAGTAAAGCTCCCCCTTTGCAGGGGGAGCGATAATATTACTGAACATCGTTCTCGTCGAAGAGATCGCCGCACTCGGGGCAGAACTTCGGGGGTTTCTCTGGATCCGGGGGAACCCAGCCGCACTTGTCGCACTTGTACTTCTTGGGAGCGGCAGGCTTGGGCTTTCCGCAGTTGGAGCAGAACTTTGTCGTGTTCTCCGAGCCGCACTCGCACTTCCACGCCGCGGGAGCTGCAGGAGCAGGAGCCTGTGCGCCCTTCTTTGCACCGCAGTTTGAGCAGAAGTTGGTTGTGTTGGAAGCACCGCAGCTTGCGCATACCCATGTCTCCGGAGGAGCAGGCTTCTTTGCTCCGCAGCCGGAACAGAAGTTAGCGTTATCAGGGTTCTGAGCGCCGCAGGCTGTGCACTTCCAGCCTCCTGCGGGTGCAGCAGCACCGCCGTTCGGAGGTGTAGGCTGCTGAGGCTGTGTATTGTAGGAGCCCATGAGATTTCCGCCCATGTTCATCATAGCGCCCATGCCCATTACGCCCATCATTCCGCCGCCGCTGCCTTCGTTTGAGCCCATAGCTTCGATACCTGCCGCGATGCTCTTGTTCATCATAGCCTTCTGTACACGGTCATCAAGCTGAGTATCCGCTTCGAGACGAGCACCGAGGAGCTTCTTGGAAGCTTCGGAGAGCGTAACAGGACCCTCAAAGCCTACGCTCTTGATAATGAGGCCTCTTTCCTGCCAGTTGACAGCGCTCTTGGCAGTAGCCTGTGCGAGAGGAACAAGCTTTGTCTGGATCCTTGAATACATAACTCCCTGTTCGGAGAGTTCCGCAAGACCGCCGAGAAGAGCCTGAATGAACTCGCTCTTGTACTGTCCGTTGGAGAATACAGCCGTAGCCGAAAGATCGCCGGCATCAACGCCCTTCGGTGCAACTTCGGTATAGAATCTTACCGCAGCTTCCGCATCGGGTATCTGTATCGAGAATCTGCCGAAGCAGCGAAGCTCGATAGATGTGTTGTAATAGGGATCAAAGTAAGGCATAGGCTCGCTTGTGCCGAACGGTATGCCGGGTATTTCCTGAAGGTTGATGTAAACCACCTTCTGCTCAGCAGCAGGAGTTCCGCCGTAAGTGAATCTGCTGAGTACATCCTTGAGCGAATCCTTGATATTTCCCGCAAATATTGAAGGTGCGGAGGAATTATCGAGGATATAGCGTCCGGGCTCGGTAACTATGTTTGTGATCTTACCGTTATCAATGGTAAGCATACAGGTCCCGGTCTCGACCATAATAGCCGAACCGTTGCTTATGTAGTTTTCCGTTCCCTTTGTGTTGCTTGTGCGGGCAGAACCTTCGTGCATCTTGGTTCCGACCTTCAGAAGAGTTTTGTTGTCAATAGAACCGCAGTGTATTTCTTCCTTCCAGGTATCACCCAGAGCTCCGCTTACCGCGCCTATTGCAGCTTTGATAAGTCCCATAGGTTATCATTTCCTTTCGTTGTAGATTTTTAATTTAAACATTTCTGTTTTCAGATGAATTTGAACGCGCTGACGAGCCAGCTCTTATAGACCTCTTCTGTAATTCCTGTACCGCAGTACTGACATTTCATCATTCTGCCGCCCACAGAATAGATCGGAGCGCCGCAGTTCGGACAGTTATGAGAGTATGTCAGCGACTTTGAGTCCTCGCGGAATTCCTGTCCGTAGCTTAAAGTCACTCTTGCCGCAAGCTGCGAGGGATTTTCCGGCACCTTGTCCTTTCCCGCGAAATAATGCAGGCACTGGAAAGATATCTCAAAATCGGCTGTTGCGGTATCGGACGAGCTTTTGTAATTTGAAACGCCCGAACGGTGTATCTTTATGTCATCGAAATGTTCGACCACCCGCCTGCCCTGATTATCGCAGATGCGGTCATACACCTGATTTTTGAGAGTATCAGTGGCATTTTCAATATTCGCGGTGCTTTCGCGCTCTATACCCGTAAGTATCGAGTACAGAGCCGCGTTAGCCGTTTCAAGAAAGCGTTCGTAGGTCATATCGGGGAAATCTCTTTCGAGCTTCGGTTTATACACCGCCGCTACATTCGATATCGGCTTCGGGGTGGTGGTCTCTTCACGAAGCCCCTTGCCAATGAGATCTGCGGTCTGCTGAAAGTTCATTCCCAGATATTTCCGTGTTGCGGAATTGATCTTATGCTTTATAAACATCACAAGTACAAATATCGCAATAAAGATTATAGCGATCACAACAAGAGTCGTAATGATCGGTGCAAGTGCAGCTGTCATAATTACTGAGCGTTTCCGCCGGAACCGTTATCCTGCGGGAGTCTTATTCCGTCGTCCTTTGTATCGTTTCTGATAGTCGAGAAGTCGCTGAGTACCCAGCTGTACAGACCGGTTGTTACGGTAGAACCGCAGTATTCGCAGACACCTGTACTCGATATCTGAAGCGGAGCACCGCAGTTCGGGCAGTTATGTCCGGTCATATTGTTCTCGTCGGCACTTCTTGTCTTTACGCCGACAGAACGCATGAACTTCATCTTATAGCGGAAATCCCAGCGTGTGTTCTTGTCGCCGCGTACTATGTTACCTGTCTTGTCATCGGTCTGATAGTCGATGTAGCGTGCGTTTAGATACGCGGTAAGATACTCGTACTCGTTGTCGCGCACATAGCTTGTGAGGTACGCAGTATTGATAGCGATGCTCTCGTAATGGTAAGTTACGCCCTGCTCTATCTTTGACTGTACCTGCTTGTCGGTGGTATTGTAAAGATTCGTATGCATAACGGGTCTTACGGGAGTAAGGTCACGCTTGCACCATGCATTCTGGATATCGATATAAACTTCCTTTACAAAAGAAGTGAAGTCGTCAGCCGTAAAATTCGGGTCGTCCTTCTTGATGATCTGTTCGATCTCACCTGTTCTGTCGGGCAGATTTACATTAAGTCCCTGACCGCCGTTCGCAGGACGAACTCCGCCGCCCACGGGCGTTGATGTACCGCCGCCGGAATTATTATTTCCCTTGCGTGCCATTATAATCACGATCACTATGATAACTATGACAATAATTCCGATAGTGCCAAAACCGCCGCCGCCCCCGGAGCCTCCGTCATCATCGGAGTAGTAATATGTAGAGCCGCCTCCCCAGTCATGGTCACTGCTGCTCCAGTCACTTCCGCCGCTGTCAAAACTGTAATCATAGTCGTTTGCGTCAAAAGCGACCGCAGATATACAGAATATCATAGCGGCAGCCAGCAAAACAGAGAGAATAACAGTAATTTTCTTTTTCAACTCGATTTCCTCCGTTAAAGAATTTGTAACCGGAATAAATAGCCGTATCACATTAACATAATAACATTATTTATCCGAAAAGTCAAGATTTTTTGCATTTTACATAATAAAATATTTTCAACTTTGCTTTGAATTGTGAAAAATCTGCATTCCGGAGTATCGTTTTACTGCGGCTTCCTTTTTTTATAGGCAAACTTGCATTAGTCACTGTTGACAAATCAGCAGCTTTGTATTATAATAATTTTAGTAAATGAGTGCATTATACACTGTCTCATACAAGAAAGGAATGATATTTATGTCTTATATTCTCGGAGTCGATATCGGCACCTCCGGAACCAAAACTGTCCTTTTTGACGAAAACGGCACTGCTATGGCTTCCGCGACCTATGAGTACCCGCTCTACACACCGCAGAACGGCTACGCGGAGCAGGAGCCCGAAGACTGGTGGAACGCTTCCGTTCACGGTATCTCGGACGTTATTTCAGAAAGCGGCATACCCGCATCGGAGATAAAAGGCATCGGACTTTCCGGTCAGATGCACGGTCTTGTTATGCTTGACGCGGAGTGCAAGGTCATACGCAAGAGCATAATCTGGTGCGATCAGCGCACATCTGCCGAAGCAGCCGAGATCACAAGCAAGGTAGGCCACGAGAAGCTCGTGGAGATCACAGCAAATCCTGCTATAACAGGCTTCACGGCGGCTAAGATCATGTGGGTAAAGAACAATGAACCGCAGAATTATGAGCGCTGCCGCCATATCCTTCTTCCGAAGGACTATATCAGATTTATGCTTACCGGCGAGTTTGCGACAGAAGTTTCCGACGCTTCCGGTATGCAGCTTCTCGATATACCGAAAAGACAATGGTCGGACGAGGTGCTCGAAAAGCTCGGAATAGACAAGTCCCTGCTCGCAAAGGTTTATGAGAGCCCGGATATTACCGGTAAGGTAACAAAGAAAGCCGCCGAGCTCACAGGTCTTGCCGAGGGTACACCGGTAGTGGGCGGTGCCGGAGACAACGCGGCAGCAGCGGTAGGAACAGGTGTTGTAGAAGACGGAACAGCGTTTACCACTATAGGCTCAAGCGGCGTTGTTTTCGCGCATACGTCCGATATCTCAATTGACAAGAAAGGCAGAGTTCACACATTCTGCTGCGCTGTTCCGGGCTGCTGGCACGTTATGGGCGTTACCCAGAGTGCCGGTCTCTCTCTGAAATGGTTCAGAGACAACCTTTGCTGGAGCGAAATGGAGACAGCCGTAAATATGGGTGTCGATCCGTACTACCTGACCGATAAAGCAGCGATGGAAGTGCCTATCGGCGCAAACAGGCTGCTCTATATGCCGTATCTTAACGGCGAACGTACACCTCATCTTGACCCGAACGCAAGAGGCGCGTTCATAGGTCTTTCAACGATGCACAAGAAGAAAGATATGATCCGTGCCGTAATGGAGGGCGTTTCATATTCTCTGCGTGACTGTGTCGAAGTAATGCGTGAGATGCACATAAACGTAAGCAATATGATGGCCTGCGGCGGCGGCGGAACCTCACCGCTCTGGAGACAGATGCTCGCTGATCTCTACGGCTGTCCCGTAAAAACATCGCAGAACAAGGAGGGTCCTGCTCTCGGAGTTGCTCTTCTCGCTGCTGTCGGCACCGGTATATATTCCTCCGTTCCCGAAGCATGTAAGGCTGTTATCAAGGAGGACAAGGTCCAGCAGCCTATCCCGGAGAATACCGAGAAATATGAAAAGGTATATGAACTGTACCGCAGACTATATCCGCGTATGAAACAGACATTCGCAGAGCTTGCAGAGCTCTGATGTCCCCGCCGCTCCGGAGGAAAACTTTCTGTTCACATCTTTACTCAACGCGAAAATGAGGCAACGTATGAAATTCAACGAACTTGAAAAACCGTGGCAGGAGATCTTTGAACTCGGCTGGCAGTCCTTCTGTGAAGGAAATCTCCCTATCGGCGCGATCATCGTCGATGATTCCGGAAAAACCCTGTCGGTAGGACGCAACCATTATGTCACGAGCAAGCGCTTTCCGAACTGTAAGGTCGATCACGCGGAAACGGAATGCATACAGCTCCTTGACATAGAGAAATATCCCGATCTGAGCAACTACACCATGTACACATCAATGGAACCCTGCCCTATGTGCATAGGCACTATAATCATGAGCAATCTGAAGGCCGTTCATGTTGCGGCGCATGATGCATGGGCGGGAGCTTCCGATATACTGCTCACAAACGCGTATGCGCAGAAGAAATCCGTTGAGGTCGTATTTGCCGAGGATTTTCTCGCTAATATGCAGATCGCGCTTCAGGGCTGCGTGGAACTGCGCTGCAACGGCACGGAGAGCTCGGTCTATAAGAGCTTCACAGATACGTACCCGCTCGGTGCGTCGGCAGCTTTCCGGCTTTACAGCGAGGGGATCGCGGAGCGCTTCGTAGAAGAGCGCACGCCCTTCCCCGAAGTTTTCGACCGCATCGCCGAACTCTTTGGTTAAGGCTATACCGCACAAAGAGCATCAGTGAACGCGCTGTGCGTTGTCTGAATCGTGACGAAATCTACAGAAACCAAAACAGGCCGATGAACTTATCCATCGGTCTGTTTTCTTATTATATTATTTTTAGCACAATTCAGATCAGCCGGTAAAACTCCCGACCACTATTCCTATTATCATAACGACCGCAACAACTGCCGCAATTATTCTGTAGGCGACTTTCAGTCCTTCTCTGTCCTTGTTTCTCATATCTTACCTGTCAGTTCGTCGGTATAAAGTAGTATATCTTCTCATCGGAATATGAATAATCAAGCTCCTCGCGGGCTATCTCCTCAACATATCCCATTTTGTACTCATCGCTGGTATAGCGCTCAAGGAGCTCATTCTCTGTGCGCAGCTCATAGAGCTTTTCAGAAAGAGCGTCATATTCAGCGGATTTCTGTGCTATCTCGACCTGCATAGTCACAAGGTTTACAACAGCGTATGCCAGTGCCACAAAAGCAGCGAATGCAAATATAAACGGCAGTTTATATGATTTTCCTGACTTTTGCTTTGACCGCATTTCTGTTTTCACCGCCTTCCGGATATACTTCCCCCACCTTATGACCGGTATTATTATACACTACTTTATTATTCTTTTTCAAGTATTTTTTCACTTTTTCTGCACTATTCGATAAAATTTTTCTGTTTTCCATAAAGATTTTTGTTGCTTTTTGGCAAATATAACGGATCGGTTTCATGAGTTGTGAGGATGCAAAACGGCAGACGCGTCCGAACAGCTTTGCAGCCGGCGGAACAGCAAAGCCGAGCGTTACCATATTTACAGAAAAACCGAGTGCCGCGGCAGCAACATAGTACAGCCTGAAGTAGCCGCTCCCGTAAGCCGCCGAAAACACAAAAAGTACAAATCCGGCGATCACCGCAAAAAGAAAATCAAGTACAGCTGCAAGAATTCTGCGCTTCGGGAAAGCAAGACGCGGAAAACGGAAAAGGTTGTAAAGAACTGCAAGAAAAAAACCGACTGCGGCGTAGATCCCGATCATTGAAAGTACGGTATCGGCGGTCTCAAACATAATGTCACCGCCTTATCTGAAAAGTTTTGTTATAAGATTATCCGGAAGATGCCTCTTCTCTGTCTTATAACAAAACGAATCTATATGTCCGTTTATGCGCAGGATCCCGCTTGCGGGATCAAACTCATCCGCTTCAAGGCAGCTCCCTTTTATCACGAGATCGCCTTTCTCCGTAAATACGCAGACTTCTCCTTCCGTTATCATATCAACGGAATTCACTCCGGTAACTGTAATATTTTCACGATCATTTATTGTTATACTGCTGTTCATAAGTACTCCTTAAATGTACAGGCTTCTGTATAACTATACTATGACCGTTGTATTCTTTTTAGAACAGTTTGCTCAGACTACTTCGTAAAGATCGGAAGCGCCGTCCTTTCCGACCACCTCCGCAACACGCAGGACTTTGACCTTAAGCGGAGTTTTTCCGATGTTTATTTCAATTATGTCTCCTGTCTTTACATCATACGACGCACGCGCAGGCTTGCCGTTCACGCTTACCTTTTCGGCATCACAGGCTTCATTTGCTACGGTTCTGCGTTTGATAAGGCGCGAAACCTTAAGATATTTGTCGAGTCTCATATTATCTCCTTTGTACATACGGCGGCACTGCAAAGAACAAAGCTGCCGTTTCTGTAAAACAAAAGCGGACCCGGCGGTATGCCGAATCCGTTTTATTATCGATAAACCGCTGTTTACTTGGCAACAGCATCTTTTAAAGCTCTGCCGGCCTTGAATGCGGGAACTTTCGTTGCCTTGATCTTTATCTTTTTCTTTGTCTGAGGATTGATACCCTCACGAGCCTGGCGTTCGCGTGTCTCGAATGTACCGAAACCTACGAGCTGGATCTTCTCGCCCTTTGCGAGTGTGTCGGTAACAACAGCAGTCAGAGCGTTGAGAGCCTTTTCGGAATCCTTCTTGCTGAGCTCGGACTTTTCTGCTATAGCCGAAATCAATTCTGCCTTAGTCATTTTAAACCTCCATAAAAAATGATTGAATGATTGTTTCCCTGTCCGTATGTGCCGTACTTTCAGGGTTCCTGCGTTTCGTTCTTAGCCTTCTCCCAGAGCCCGTCGAGCTCTTCGGGAGCAGCCTCGGTAAAGGTTCTGCCCTCCTTTTCGAGAAGCGCCTCGACTCCACTAAAACGTATTATAAACTTATTTATTGCAAATGTCAAGGCTTTTTCACTATCTTTTTTCAAAAATCTCGATAAATTGGTGCATGAAAACAGGATATCTCCGAGTTCTTCCTCTATCTTTTCGTCTGTTCCCTGTCCGATTGCACTTTCAAGCTCGTCGATCTCACTGCGCAGGCGGGCTATGACCTCACTCGTGGAACGGAAATCCATTCCCGCGTTAGCAGCTCGTTTTCCGACTTTTTCTCCCCTCATCAGCGCCGGCAGCAGTTTCGGAACGCTTTTCAGCCTGTCGGAAGCCTTTTCCTCGTTCTTGGACTTCGACTTCAGCACATCCCAGTTCTTAAGCACTTCTTCGGGAGTGTTCACCTTTATATCGCCGAAAACGTGCGGGTGGCGGTAAACAAGTTTCTTGCAGATACCGTCGCACACATCGTCAAAGTTGAAGCTGTTCTGTTCATCTTCCAGCTCACTGTGAAATACGACCTGAAGAAGAAGATCGCCGAGTTCTTCTTTCAGCAGCGCAGGATCTTCCGAATCTATTGCTTCCGCGACCTCGTAAGCCTCCTCAAGTACGTCCATACGGATAGTCTTGTGCGTCTGCACCTTGTCCCACGGGCAGCCGTGCTCACTGCGCAGTTCCTTCATTATCTCACGCAGATCGTTTATATCGTACCTTTCCTTTATCTCAAACATTGCAGTACCTCCGTTTTGGGTTTTTCTATATATTACCACAAAATCCGGGGAAAAGCAATATGAACAGCCTATGCCCTTTTCCGTCTCAGCAAACGTACCACTTCCGTGAAGTCGCGGCTGTCGGTTATGAACAGGATAAGAGCGTAAATCGCAGCACCGGCAGAAACAGATACCGCGAGAGCAATGATCGTACCTGCGACAGCTTCCGTTCCCCGAAAGAAGAGGTACGCTCCGGTACCGCAGCCGACAGCCGCAAGTACGGCAGGACGCGAAAATCGCACTATACCTGTTCCTATACCGAAACGTCTGCGAACCTCTCTTGCCGACAACATAAGACAGATCACATTTGAAAGCACTCCTGACAGTGCTGCGCCGGTTATGTTCATAAACGGCAGTATTACGAAAGCAAGGTTCAGCATCAGCTTCAATCCGCCGCAGATCAATGTCATTTTTATGGGATATCCGAAATCTCCGTAAGCATGGAAAATAATGAATACGGCACCCAGAAGCCCCGCCGCTATGCCTCCGGCACTTAAAACCGCAAGAGGCAGTGTACTGACTGCGACTTCTGTTTCCCTTACCGGGTACAGGATACGCAGTATCGGTTCAGACAGCACTGCCATAAGAACGGTAACAGGAAACGTCACAACGCAGGTGCCTTTTATCAGCAGCTTCACCTCACGTCCGAACGCTTGCCGGTCATGGCTGCCGGCAGCATAAGCCAATCTCGGCAAAGCACATCTTCCGACTACCCCCGGAACAGACGCAGCAAGCATATATACCGACATGATCATACCGGCATAGCAGCCGTACATAAAATTTCCGATTCCTGTACAGCCTTCCTTCACAGCCGACAGTACAGCATTATTTTCCCAATATTCCGGGAAAAGCATAGAAGACAGATCAATACAGCTTGATATAGAAAGCATATCGGCTACTCCGATAAGATTTGATGCCGCGGCTCCGAGAGATATCGGAAGAGCCTTCATAAAAATGTCCCGGCTGACGGAAACCACTTCTTTGCGTGAAAGTTTTTCACCGTATTTAATGTGCCTGCCGCCGATACGGGATCTGAAAAACATGAATATCAGTCCGCACAGTTCACTTACATTAACACCGAGTATCGCCGCCGCTGCCGAATACGGAAGAGCGGCTTGCTCCGAGCCGAAAAAACGCACTCCGTTGTAGTAGACATAATACGACAGCCCGATCCCGAGTCCGGCCTTGACGACAGACTCAATAACCTGCGACAGCGCAGTCGGCAGAGCGTCCGACATTCCCTCGTAATATCCCCTGTAAACCGCGGTCACGGAACAGAATAGCGCTGCGGGAGCAATTATAAGCACTCCCGGCAGACTTTCCGGTGAATTTGCGATGTAAAGGACGAACGGCAGTGCGGTAAGCCAGATCAGCAGGGTCCCGGCAAGCCCGAGCAGCACCGAAAGAAGCAGCGAACATCTTTTCATCAGACGTATTCTGCCGTATTCACCCGAAGCAGCATATTCGGCTGTGCTCCGGGTCAGAATAGTCGGTATACCGGCGCACGCAAATGACAAAACAGGTGTAAAAATGCTGTACGCCGTAGTGAAATAACCCATACCTTCACCGCCGAGGATATTTCCAAGAGGTATTTTCAGCACCGCTCCGAGCCCCTTTGAAATCACCATTGCCGCAAACATTACCGCCGCATTTCTCACAAAACCCTTGTTTTTACCCATTCCGACTACCTCCGGGAGCTCTGATTGCCTGTCTATAAATCAATATATATGGCTTTGACACTAAATATTACACAAAATATATTAAAAGTATTGACATATTGTGATTTTTGAGTTAAAATATATTCTATAGTATTATGCCGTTTTATACGGAAGAAAGAGGACAGGAGATAAAAATGGCGGAACAGAAAAGATTATTGCTGATATACCCCGATTTTCTTGAAGAAGATAAATACAGCAAGAACAAGCTCGGAAACTACAGCGAAGGACTTGCTTCCATCTCTGCGGTCGTGAAGGGCGGCGGACACGATGTAAAGCTGTACCATGAGCTTTATATGCCCGATAAGCAGGAATTTCTCGATAAAGTTAAGAGCTTTGAGCCCGACCTTATCGGCTTTACGGCAAGAACCACGGCAATACCGTTCATAACCGAGATGTGCGGCTGGCTGGATGACAATCTGCCGGATATACCTGTAATGATAGGAGGATATCACGCTATCCTCGTCCCCGACGAATGCGCGAAGATACGCGGTATCGACATTGTGTGCGAGGGTGAGGGCGAATATCCGATACTCGAATTCATGGACGGTCTGCGTGACGGCGAATACCGCACAGATATACTCAGTATGCACTACAATCTGCCCGACGGCACATACAAGAAAAATCCCGTGCGCCCACTTATCGAAGATCTTGACGAACTGCCGTTCCCGGATTTCGACCTTTTCGATTACGCGAACCTCGACCGTTCAAAGAATTTCACCGCTATGGTCATGCTCTCACGCGGATGCCTGTTCAGCTGTACCTACTGCGGTAACTCTCAGTTCCGCAATATCTATCCGAACAAGAAGAAGTATTGCCGCTTCCGCAGCCCGGAAAAGTCTATCGAGCTGCTGGAGCTCCTCATAAGCAAGTACCCGTTCATTAAATTCATCGAATTCCGTGACGCTATCTTCAATATGTACAAGGAATGGTTCTATGAATTCATGCCCATGTACATTGAGCGCATACATCTGCCTTTCAACTGCAACCTGCGTTTTGACGTTCTTGATGAAGAAATGGTAAGTATGCTAAAGGACGGCGGCTGCTATATGATAGATATAGGTCTCGAAAACGGCAACGAGGAATTCCGCCGCAAGTATCTGCACCGCAACATGAAGAACGATATGCTTATACAGCAGGCAAAGTGGTTCAGAAAATACAAGATAACCGCACTTACCTACAACATCGTGGGACTGCCGCATGAGACGATAGAGTTGTCGCTGGAGACGATAAAGCTCAACGCGAAGCTCGATGTGGATAAGGTAATACCGAACATCTTCTATCCGTACCCTATGACCATACTCGAAAAGACAGCGCGCGACGGCGGCTTCATTGACCCCACGGTTGACCCTAACGACCCTGTTCAGCTTCGTATGCCGCAGTATCCGAAGTATGATATACTGTATATCGCGTACAACTTCAACAAGCTGGTAAAGAAATACAAGGCAATATATGCTCTTCCTCCGGAGCAGGCAGCTAAAAAAGAAGCCGCTCTCGACAAGAAGATAACATCAAAGCATTACCCCCGCAAGTTCCTGTACAAGACAGCCAAGGCAAAGGAAGACGCATTTATCTGGTCTAAAAAGGTGCTGAAGAAGGTATCTCCTAAGCTGTTCATCTTCCTGAAGAACAAGACTATGAAAGAGGTAAAACAGTAATACTGTCCCGTGTTTCATACCGAAAGGAACATCATGAATAAAATAACTGTAAAAGCGTCGCAGAGTTACGATGTCATCATCGGCAGCGGCCTGCTCGCCGGCGGCGCTGAATATATATCCGATGTGCTTAAAAGCCGTCGGACAGTCATAGTCTCCGATGACAACGTTTACCCGCTCTACGGAGAAAAGCTGAAAGCATCTCTGACAGCGGCAGGATTCGAGGTTTCGGAGTTCGTTTTCCCGCACGGAGAACAGAGCAAATCCCATGAGATACTGCTTGATCTGTACGGCTTTCTCGCCGCTCGGAACATTACCCGTTCCGACAGCATCATCGCACTCGGCGGCGGAGTTACCGGAGATATGTCCGGCTTTGCGGCAGCAACTTATCTCCGCGGGATAGATTATGTTCAGATACCTACTTCCCTGCTTGCGCAGATAGACAGCTCGGTGGGCGGAAAGACCGCTGTGGATATCCCGGCAGGCAAGAATCTTGTCGGAGCATTCAAGCAGCCGAAACTTGTACTTGCGGACACCGATACACTTTCCACACTCCCGGAAGCATTCTTCGACGACGGTATGGGTGAAGCGGTAAAGTACGGAATGATATGGTCGGAGGAGCTGTTTGAGCTTATCGCCGGAGGTAATATAAGGGATCACCTCGAAGAGATGATCGTGAAGTGCGTCGATATCAAGAGAGAAGTTGTTGAGACAGACGAATATGACAAGGGACTTCGCATGATACTCAATTTCGGTCACACCCTCGGTCACGCGATCGAAAAGACACAGAATTTCTGCGGTCTTTCACACGGAAAAGCCGTAGCGGTCGGTATGTATCTTATGACAAAAGCTGCCGAAAAGCACGGGATCATAACAGAGAATATCAGTGACAGACTTAAATCGTGTCTTGAGACAAACGGACTGCCTTTTTCCGCAGATATACCCGCGGATACACTGTTTGAAAACTCTATAAACGACAAGAAGCGCTTCTCGGACGATATCAACGTCATAATTTGCAAAACAATAGGAAAAGCGGATATCGTGAAACTGCCGATATCCGAATATAAAAAGCTGATAACGGAATAATATGGACATAAAGATCACACCTTCTCTTCTTCATGGTAAAATAACAGTTCCTCCGTCAAAGAGCATCTCACACCGCGCTCTTATCTGCGCTGCCCTTGCTGACGGGAAAAGTGTTCTGCACAATGTTCTCGACTGCGAGGACACAAAAGCTACTATTGACGCGCTGACTGCACTCGGTGCGCGTATCGAACAGAACTGTACGGATATCACCGTTGACGGTATAACCGATCCTGCCGATAAAGCCGATATAAACTGCCGTGAAAGCGGCTCTACTTTAAGATTCATGATACCGATAGCCGCTGCGCTCGGTACGGAAACTACATTCGACGGTTCCGCAAATCTGCCGAACCGCCCGATAACTCCTTATATTGAGGAATTTCCGAAGCACGGCGTGACATTCGGAAGCGTAACAATGCCGTACAGCATCAAAGGAAAGCTGTCCGGAGGAATTTTTTATGTTACAGGCGATATCTCTTCACAGTTCATTACCGGATATATGCTTGCAATGCCTCTTACCGGAAAGGACTGCACGATAAAGCTGACATCTGAATTGCAGTCGCGTCCCTATGCGGAGCTTACAACAGACGTTATGAACACTTTCGGTGTCAAAGTCGGCACAGGCGAAAATGATTTCACGATAAGCGAGAACTCAGTTTTCAGATCCCGCGAATACACTGTTGAGGCGGATATGTCACAGGCGGCATTCTTCCTTGTCGCAAACGCTCTCGGAGGCAGTACTGAGCCCGTGAACCTGAACTATGAAAGCGTACAGGGTGACCGTGCCATAATAGAGATCACACGCGATTTTGCACTGAACGGCGGAAAGGCATTCGACGTTGATGCCGAGAACATACCGGACCTTGTACCGATACTTACGGTGCTTGCGTGCAAGCCATATCACGAACTGCGCAAGACTGCGGATAAAGGAATGTGACCGTCTCGCAGCGATTTCCGATGAACTGAACAGACTCGGCGCAAGGATAGAAGCCGGAGCGGACAGTCTCACGATACACGGTGTTAAAGAGCTGCACGGCGGCGACTGCGTTACATACAACGACCACAGGATAGCGATGTCTCTCGCGATAGCTTCACAGCGCTGCACCGGACCGCTTATAATACGCGGAGCGGAATGTGTATCGAAGTCTTACCCGGACTTCTTCAGAGATTTTAACGCACTCGGAGGTAAGTACGATGTCATCTGAACTTCATTTCGGCAATCTTTCCGTATCGATATTCGGAGAATCTCACGGTGCCGGCATAGGCGTAGTAATAGACGGTCTTCCCGCGGGTATTGAACTCGATACCGAGAAGATCCTCGGCTTCATGGCAAGACGTGCACCGAAAAAAGACGGCATGAGCACACGCAGGAGCGAAAAGGACACCCCGGAGATACTTTCGGGCTTCTATAACGGCAAAACTACCGGCACTCCGCTGTCGGCAGTGATACGCAATACCGATACTCGTTCGCAGGATTACGGTAATATCGTCTCGGCTGCACGTCCCGGACACGCCGATTACACCGGTTATATGCGGTATAACGGTGCCAATGACCCGAGAGGCGGCGGACACTTCTCCGGAAGACTTACTGCTCCGCTTGTATTCGCGGGCGCGGTCTGCGGGCAAATACTTGAAAAACGCGGTATCAATTCCTGCGCACATATCCTTGCAATAGACGGCGTTTATGACGAGAGCTTCAATACTCTCGACATATCGGAAGATACTATGGAAAGCATAAAATGCCGCACCATGCCTGTTATAGACGAAAGCAAGGGCGACGAAATGAAGGAACACGTCCGTGCGGCAGCGGAAGCTCTCGACTCCGTAGGCGGTATCGTTGAATGTGCTGTCATCGGGCTTCCCGCAGGTATCGGCTCGCCCATGTTTGACGGACTTGAAAACAGGATCTCACAAGCGGTATTCGGTATCCCGGCAGTCAAAGCGATAGCATTCGGAAAGGGATTCGGATTTGCGGAAATGCGAGGCTCGGAAGCAAATGACCCGATGTACATGGATAACGGCACAGTAAAAACAAGCACGAACAATAACGGCGGCATCTACGGCGGTATTTCAAGCGGTATGCCTGTAATATTCACGGTCGCGGTAAAGCCCACTCCGTCAATAGCACAGCCTCAGAAAACCGTGGATTTTATAAGCGGGCAGAACGCGGAACTCGTGATTAAGGGCAGACACGATGCGTGTATAGTACCGCGCGCGGTCCCGGTCGTTGAAGCCGCTGTAAATATCGCGGTGCTGTCCTTCCTTATCTGAACGGAAAGGTGATCATTCTTGGAAACAGATACAAATGACAGAGTTGACGCGTGCGTCTATTTCTGCTTTATACTTGACAGCTTCGGTGACCTTCAGGAAAGCGTCATCGGAGAGATAATCATGTGTGCCGCACAGTCTGAATACTTCGAGATCATGGGCAATATCGGATTCATGATCGAAAAAAAGCTGATCGAAGAAAAAAAAGACCCGAAAAGCGGCGAGACCATATACTCGCTTCTTGACGAAGGAAAAAGACTCGCAAACGATCTCGGCTCCCACATTTCCGCGTTTCTCAAAGAGGAGACGCTTGAAACGGGAAATGAACTGCTAAAGCGGAACAAACGTGAACGTTCGATAAAATGTGATATCAGCAGCGACCCGAAAAAGAACAGGTACGATCTGAACATCAAGTTTCTGAATGAAATGAACGGAGATACCATACTTGAAATGAAGATGTACGCACCTACCCGGAAAAAAGCCGAGGAGATGCGGGACAGATTTCTGTCAAAACCTTCATTTATAATAACACGCATAATGAATATGTTCCTGAAGGACGATTTCTTTATGTACGATAAAATAACACCGGAGGAAAATATATGAATTCACTTACAAAAAAGATCATTGCGGCTTTCACCGCCGCTGCGGCAGGCATAACAGCGCTTTCCGGCTGCAATTCCGCAGGCGGCAGTCCCGCACAGTCCACAGATACTGCCGCTTCAGTTACCGATGCGGCACAGGCAGCAGCGGAACAGTCCGGCGATACGGCACAGCCCGGTGCCGCTCCCCTTTCAAATCCCGTAGCAATGACAGCGGACGGTGATGTTGATATGACCGTTGCACTCGCTTACGAAACGGACTTCGACGCGCTTATAAAACAGCTTGATGCCAAGACCACAGCACCGGATCACCCTGTTTCGGAGAACACCAATCCCAAGACTCTTGAACTCTATCATTGGCTTCAGAGCGTTTACGGCAAGCAGGTCATTTCGGCGCAGCAGCTCGGCAACTCCTACGACAAGGACAGCATAGCTTATTATTACTACACGGACGATCTTCCCGCAATGAAAGGTTTTGACTTCATATTCAAGACCACTCCGGGCGGTGACACCGAAGACTGGACTCAGATGGCGATAGACTGGCACACAAAATCCGGCGGACTTGTGACCTTCTGCTGGCACTGGAATGTTCCGATTGATGTTGACGAACCGGACGGAGGTCATGCTTTCTATTCCGAGCAGATAAAGAATTTCAAGCTCGCGAACGCTGTAACTCCCGGCACAAAGGAATATGAGATCGCGGTACATGATATCGACCTCATCGCTTATGAACTGCAAAAGCTTGAAGCTGCAGGCGTTCCCGTTCTCTGGAGACCTCTGCATGAAGCAAGCGGCAAATGGTTCTGGTGGGGTATGGCAGACAAGGAAACTGTCGAAAAGGAATACTATCAGAAGCTCTGGTATATGATCTATGACAGACTTGAAAACTACCACAAGCTGACAAACCTTATATGGATATGGAACGGACAGAACAAGCGCATGACCGTTCACAAGAATACTTACGATATTGCAGGTATCGACGTTTACCCGAACAGCGAAGATCATTCCGTGCTTGAAACAAGCTATAACAACCTTGAGAAAATGACCGACGAGGACAAGATGCTTACACTTTCGGAATGCGGATATATTCCCGATCCCGACGAGCTCGCCGCAAATATGAGCACCGTAAAATGGCTCTATTATATGCCGTGGAACAGCCTCGGCGACGGCTGCTTCATCTACAAGGGCAATACTGTTCTCGGAATACCGCTGATAAACGAAGAGAAGATGTCTCTCGACTTTTTCAGAAAGTCAATGGCTTCCGACACGATCATAACATGGAACGAGCTCCCGGCATTCGAAGGTACAACGCATGAGCTTCCGGAACGCATACAGATGGCAGCTTACGATATGCAGCTGCAAAAGGAAAAAGATGCCGAAAACAAATAAAGGAGAGCGAAAATGGCTATCGGACTGAAAAACGGCAGCGCTTCTGCCGCTATACTTGAAAAGGGTGCGGAACTCCGCTCTCTGAACCTTTCCGGCAAGGAGATAATGTGGCGTGCCGACCCGGCGTACTGGGGAAAATCCTCTCCGCTGCTGTTCCCGATGATAGGAAATCTCCGCGGCGGAAAAACGTTCATCGGCGGGAAAGAGTATGCGATAACAAAACACGGTTTTGCGCGGGATAATATGTTTGAGACACGGCAGATATCAGACAGCGAAGCGGAGTTTTCATTTGTGTCAAATGACGAAACAAAGCGGTCATTTCCGTTCGATTTCAAACTCACTCTGAAATATTCTCTTTACACTGATAAGCTTGAAATGCTCTACACAGTCGAAAATACCGGCAGCAGCGAAATGCCTTACTGTATCGGAGCTCATCCGGCTTTTGCATGCCCGAATGAAGAAAACGCGCAGTTTAGCGACTATAAGCTGATATTCGCAGAAAATGAGACCGTAAAAAGCCCGGTAATGAACCTTATTACCCGTATGTGGGGTGACAACGACCGTATCGAACGTCTGAACAACAGCAAGGAATTCAGACTTGAGTACAGCCTTTTTGACAACGACTGCGTTTACTTCGATACGATCAGATCAAATTCGGTATCACTTGTCTCCGAAAAGAGCGGACACGGTGTAAAGATAAGCTGGGACGGCTTTGAAACACTTGGAGTATGGACTCCCGACCACAAGAACGCACCGTTTGTATGCATCGAACCCTGGTGCGGCTGTGACGATTATGACACCGACAGCGGCAATTTTTCAGACAAACGCGGAATACAGATCACTGCTCCCGGCGAAAAGAAAGAATACAGACTCACGATCAAGGAAGTATAATCCAGCAATCCACAAAAATAAGGCAGCCGAATTTACCGGCTGCCTTATGTCTTTCAAAAAATAAATTTTTTGAAAGACTTGTCCTGCGCGGACAGCGCCAGCCCCCTTTAAAAAGGGGGCTGGACACCCTAAACAAACTACTGTATTTCATTGCCCCGATCTATGTCGGGCTCTGACTGAAATGAAGTGGGGTTGGCAAAGATTCCGTTCCATAAAAATAGAATGTGGTTTATTGCTAAACTGAAGCAGTAGGATATTCTTGTTGCCATCTTGAAAATTGAGCCGGATACCATAAACAAATTACGTATCACGGAAATCCGATAGTTTTGCTGCAGTGAAAAGAAGTGTAATGACATATCACTATTGTCAATATCAGCTTACTGTCACTATCTGGTTCTTGCCGTTCTTCTTTCCTATGTACAGACGTTTATCCGCAAGAGAGATCAGCTTTTCGATGTTCATCGCGTCACCGTAATCGCACAATCCGAATGTCATTGTGACCTTTATTTTGCGGCTGCCGCTTTCTACGGTCTTGTTTCTTATTTCCTTAAGTATCTTTTCGTTGAGAGCTATACACTTTTCTGTGGTACCCTTGACAAGTATCAGGATTTCTTCACCGCCCCAGCGGCAGACAACGCCCTTATCGCCCACATTGTCCATTATGATCGCGGAAACGGCTTTCAGGACTTCATCTCCCGCGCTGTGTCCGAAGGTGTCGTTGACGTGCTTGAAATCATCAATGTCGCCGAGTATGACACAGTACGGATCGGTACTCTCTATATACTGCCCGAAGATATCCCGGATATGATTGCGGTTGCGGAGTCCCGTTAGCTGATCGTAGTTTGCAAGCCTGTCGAGCTTGTCATTGTTAGCTTTCAGAGATTTTAGGTCATAATTGATCTTGCCGAGGAACATTATCGAGAACGATATGAGTATGATCGACGCGAATATTATATTCAGACGCGAGATATGTGTAATGAAATCACGTTCAAGTCCATTGTAAATGGGGTCTCTGCCTCTGCTGAGATCGTTGGAGCCAATAAGCATAAGTATATTCACTAAGGCAAGACCGGAGGAAACAAGTAAAGGGTGCTTTATAGCGGGGTCAATGTAGGTGATGAAGTATGCGACCGGTATCATTGAGATAGAGAAAAGTGAGAACAGAGCTTCAAATCCGATATACATACTGCACAGGAAGCCGTGTGAGATTACCTCGATATGTATCAGAAGCACCCATAGGAGCGTGAAGCGGTTATTCCGTACAAGGACGATTCCGAGAAAATACATTAACGAACTTGCTATGTTGAAGTAAAGCAGCTCGGTGATGCCGTAGATTGCAAAAACAACAGTATAAAAAGCATGAATGACCATACAGAAAGCGTATATGATACGATATCGCGCGGCATTGCCTTCATCGCTCGATATCCTGTTAATTAAACTGCTGAGCAAAGATCTCACCCCTTTCCGGAATTGTAAGTATAACTATATATATTATACATCATTTTTTGTCTGAAATCAATACATTTTTACAAATATTTCAAAATCATCTTTGCAAAATTTACAAATAATAAAGGGTTATAATTGCTATGAACAATTATCTTGCCGCAGGAGCAATAATTGTCTGAAAATCTTATTTTAAACTATTTACAAAACGGCAAAAATGTAGTATAATAATATGGATATTGATCTATACATGGCAGATTTATGACAATTAAACATAAGGAGACAAAACTATGCTTCAATATGAAGAGCTTATACTTGAATTTGAAGGACTGAAACCGCAGCTGAAAGACCTGCGTGTTGCTATAAACTATGACGGTGTTGCAAAGGAGATCTCTGAGCTTGAAGAGCAGACAGCACAGCCCGATTTCTGGAACGACAGCGAAAATTCGCAGAAGGTATCACAGAAGCTCGGTGCGCTCAAAGGCAAACTCGCACAGTTTGACAAGCTCGCGGAGAATTTTGACGACGTCATCACAATGGCTGAGCTCGCCAATGAAGAAGAGGACGAGTCCATGCTTCCCGAAATAAAGGAGCTTGCCGACAAAACAAAGCAGATGCTTGAAGATCAGAAGCTGATCACCCTGCTGTCCGGCGAATTCGACTCAAAGAATGCAATCCTCACATTCCACGCGGGAGCCGGCGGAACGGAAGCTCAGGACTGGGTCGAGATGCTTTACAGAATGTACAACCGCTGGGCAGAACGCCACAATTTCAAGGTATCACTTCTTGATTACCTTGAAGGCGAAGAAGCCGGCATCAAGAGCGCGTCCATACTTATCGAAGGTCTGAACGCTTACGGCTTCCTCAAATCAGAGAACGGTGTTCACAGACTTGTGCGCGTTTCCCCGTTCGACGCTTCCGGCAGGCGTCACACGAGCTTCGCAAGCCTTGAAGTTATGCCGGAAATAGATGAGGACACCTCTGTCGATATCCGTCCCGAAGATATTGAAATGGAAGTTTACCGTTCAAGCGGCGCTGGCGGTCAGAAGGTAAACAAGACAAGCTCCGCTGTACGCCTTATCCACAAGCCCACCGGTATCGTATGCGCCTGCCAGACACAGCGTTCACAGGTGCAGAACCGTGAGTACGCAATGAGAATGCTTATATCAAAACTCGTTGAGATCAAGGAGAGAGAACATCTTGAAAAGATCTCCGATATCAAAGGCGAACAGCTCCAGATAGCGTGGGGTGCACAGATACGCTCTTATGTATTTATGCCCTACACTCTCGCCAAGGACCACAGAACAGGCTACGAAATGGGCAATATACAGGCTGTTATGGACGGCGATATCGACGGCTTCATCAACGCTTACCTTAAGAGCAAGGCTCTCGAAAACAATGGTTAAAAACGACATCGTAAGACTTTCGATCGAAAACATCACCGGTGAAGGCTCCGGCGTGGGAAGATATGACGGAATGGTAGTATTCGTTCCGTTTTCCGCCGTCGGAGACCTGCTCGATGTCCGCATCGTCAAAACCGGGAAAAGCTACTGCTACGGAAAGATCGAACAGATAATAACACCCTCACCCGACCGCGTTTCCCCGGACTGCAAAGTATTCGGGAAATGCGGCGGCTGTGCTTTCAGGCATATTTCATACGAAGCGGAACTTCGCGCTAAGGAAGATATCATAAAGTCTGCTTTCACACGCATTGGCGGTCTTGACCCGGAATTTCTCCCGATAATTCCCGGCGGTTCCCGCACCGGCTACCGCAACAAGGCTCAGTATCCCGTTGGAAGGGACAAGGACGGCAATATCGCGAGCGGATTTTATGCCGCACGTTCACACCGAATCGTACCGTGCGACAAATGCCTGCTTGAACCGGATATTTTCGGTGAGATAAGAAACTTTGTGCTGCGGCAGGCGGCGCTGCTCAGAATATCGCCGTACAACGAAGAACAGCACAGCGGCGTACTGCGCCACATCTGCATACGAAAAGGACATTATTCCGGCGAGATATGCACGGTTCTTGTAGTACGCAGGAATGTACCGGAGCTGAAAAAGCTGGCATATGCAGTGATGAAGGCGTTTCCCGCTGTCAAAGGCGTTACCGCGAACATAAACAAGGATATCACAAATGTCATTTTCGGAGATACCGATATCCTGCTGTGCGGAAGTGCCGATATAAACGATACAATGCTCGGAAAGACTTTCTCGATATCACCGAGGTCTTTCTATCAGGTAAATACTCCTATGGCTGAAAAGCTGTACAGCGAAGCGGCAAAACTCGCGGAGCCTGACGGAAAGAACATTATAGACGTTTACTGCGGTATCGGCACAGTAGGTATAACAATGTCCGACAATGTCGCTTCTTTAACCGGAGTTGAAGTTATCCCGGAAGCCGTGGAAAACGCGATCTTCAACGCAAAAACGAACTGTACCGAAAACGCACGGTTCTACTGCGGAGATGCCGGCAAGATCACTTCCCTGCTCAGAAAAGACGGCACCGGCGCGGACGTAGTAATAGTTGACCCGGCACGAAAGGGCTGCGACACACAGACGCTTGACAATATAATTTCGTTCTCTCCGGAACGTGTGGTCATGATATCATGCAATCCCGCAACCGCCGCAAGAGACTGCAAATACCTGTCAGAGCACGGATACAACGCAGTGAATGTGCGCGGTGTTGATCTTTTCCCCGGGACTATACACGTTGAAGCGGTAATACTTCTCACTAGAAATTCTTCTGAATAAAAAGGAGTGACAGAATATGCCGGAAAACGACAAAACGATGATAAGCCGCGACAGGATCATCATAAGAACAAGCATTATCGGAATAATCACAAATGTATTCCTTGCGTCATTCAAAGCCGCTGTCGGTCTGATTTCGAACTCAATTGCGGTAACGCTTGACGCGGTTAACAATCTTTCCGATGCCCTTTCGTCAATTATAACGATAGTTGGCACAAAGCTCGCCGGAAAGCTGCCGGACAGAAAGCACCCTCTCGGATATGGCAGGATAGAATACCTGAGTGCGATGATCGTTTCCGGGATCGTACTTTACGCGGGTATAACCTCCGGAGTGGAGTCCGTAAAAAAGATAATTGAACCGGAGCTTCCCGACTACAGCATTATATCTCTTGTTATAATCGCGATAGCCGTTGTTGTGAAGATACTGCTCGGTACTTTCGTAAAGGCACAGGGAAAGAAGGTAAACTCCGGTTCGCTCACGGCTTCGGGTTCGGACGCTCTTTTTGATGCAGTGCTGTCGGCGTCTGTACTGCTGTCTGCTGTGATATTTATGCTGTCCGGCATTTCTCTTGAAGCGTATGTCGGAATAATCATATCGGTGTTTATTATCAGATCTGGTATTGAGATGATGAGGGAGACTCTTGACGAGATACTCGGAAAGCGTGCTGACAAAGATGTCACGACCCGCATAAAAGCCATTCTCTGTGAGGAACCTGCGGTACGCGGAGCTTACGACCTTATACTGTACAATTACGGACCGGACAAGGACTACGCTTCGGTGCATCTTGAACTGCCGGACAATATGAACGTAAACGAGGTTGACAGGCTCACAAGAAAAGCGGAAGCGAAAGTATTCAAGGAAACGGGCATCATACTCGTGGCAGTTGGAGTTTATTCGTACAACACCAGCGATTCCGAAGCCGCGAGAATACAGAACGATGTTACGGAAAAGGTCATAGCACACGATTTTGCACTGCAGCTCCACGGATTTTATCTTGATCCCGAGACAAAGGATATGCGTTTCGATGTTGTTTTCAGCTTTGACATTGCCCCGTCTGAGGGTCTGAAAATCATTTACGAAGAGATAAAACAGGCATATCCGGAATATAGTATCAATATAACGCCCGACGTTGACATTTCCGACTGATCAATAAAAGCATACCGATTGCCTTTCCCGCATTATACGGGAGAGGCAATATTCTTTATCACCGGGATTATGATTTAGCAGATTTTATTGACAATATCTAATATGAATAATATCTTATACAAATGCAGATAATGAAGCAGGAGCGATATCAAAGGAGGAAATGCTATGCTTCATAAAAATGACGAGGATATACTCAATACGATCTACAAGAACAGCCGTATGGCTTACGACAGCACAAAACAGGTCATATCCGGCTGCCGCAGCACCGAACTTACGGAATACCTTGAACGTCAGAAGAACCACTACGCATCTATATGCTCGACAGCCCGCAAACGGCTCGAAGCTTCGGGAATGAAGGCACAGCCTGTACCGCCGATGCAGCTTGCGATGGCGCACATGGGCATTATGATGAAGACTGCGGCTGACAAGAGCGAGGGTCATATCGCAGAGCTTATGTATGACGGAACGAATATGGGAATAATCAATATCGCGCGTTCCGTGAACCACAGCAGCAATGCTTCACCGGAGACTATCCGGCTTGCAGAAAATCTGCTCAGCGATGAAGAAAAATACGCCGACGGTCTCCGTAAATTTCTATGACAGTATAAGCAGCCGGAATAATGTTTATTTCGGCTGTTCGTTCTGTCAGATATAAATTTGAGACATATCGACCGCCGGAAGTGGAAATATCAGCGTTTTTTATAGTATAAAACATTTAATTTTTTCGTCATATTATACAATAAAAAGCGAAAAATCTTGACGTTTTATTAAAGATATGCTATAATAAACTGTAAAATTATTTTTATAATAGATTAATTATATCCTCCTCACATACAATACGGAAGATATAAGAATAGACTGTTACTGTGACTTTATCGGAAAATGAAATTACGGCAATGCCGCACAAACAGAAGCACACGATCTGTGCGGTCCGGCCAATAAGCTAATTCGGAATGGGTGATTTGATTTGATAGGAAGCAAAAAGATCATAGGCATCTGCCTCACAAAAGCGGAAGATGATTTCAGAACGGATTTTCTCTCGTTCTTACATAAAATGACCGCAGATACCGATTATAAGATCATTGCATTCAACAGTCCTCGCGATCTGTATTACGGTGATAAATATGATATGGGCTCAAAGTCAATATACAACATCATCAATTATGATGTTCTTGACGCCCTTATCATTCTTTACGAAAGTATTTACGACAAGGAAACCACGGAAAGCATCATCTCTTCCGCACAGTCACACAAAGTCCCTGTTATACTGATACACGGCGAGCATGAAAAATGCTTCAATATCGTAACAAATTACACCGAAGCATACAAAGACATAATCAGACACATCATAAAGCGCCATTACGTCAAGAACCCCGTGTTCATCGGCGGCAGAAAGACCGACGACCATTCCACCGTTCTCCGTCACGAGTGCTTCAAGGAAGTGCTCGCAGAATTCGGCATACCGTACAGAGATGATATGCTCTATTACGGCGAATACTGGGAGATCCCAACCAAGCTTGCCGTAGAGGAGATACTTAAACTCGAAACTCTCCCGGACGCCATAGTCTGCGCAAACGACACCATGGCAATGACGGTTTGCGAGGAGCTCGCCGCTGCGGGAGTGAACGTACCCGGCGATATCATCGTCACCGGATTCGACGGGCTTATAAGCGCCGAATACTTCATGCCGAGACTTACCACCTGCAAGGAGGATATGCCCGCTCTCGCGCAGCTTACTCTCGACGTTATCGAGAAAGCTGTTTCCGGAACGGCAAACAGCGGTGTGTTCACCGAGAATTTCATTCCTTATTACAGCGAATCCTGCGGCTGCTCCGGCGCAAATACCATAGACTACCGCGAACGCGCAAAGCATCTGTACAGACGCAATTACGATATACGCCAGCACGAAAACCATATCTACGAACTTGTTGATTCAATACTCGACAGCGATAATCTGAACACTCTCGGTGCCGCTCTTCGAGACTACATACTGCCCAACTCCACTGTCTGTCTTACCGAGGATTTCATAATGACAGCCCTCGGCAATATGACAGATAAGATGAAAGAGCAGAAGTTCGGCGAGCTGATAGTCATCACCGCTATGGATATCGACTATACCCGCGGAAAACAGGGGCGCTTCCCTATCACGGATATGCTGCCTGATATGAACGAATGGCTCAAGGACGATACAATGTGCGTGATCTCCCCTATTTTTGTGGGTGAGGAGGTCTGTGGTTATTATACGCTCAAAACCGACTCGATAGAGTTTATGACTCACAAGCTTTTCCGCGTGCTCAAAACTATGAACATCGCGTTCAACTCGCTGATAAACCGTCTGCGTAAGAAGCGTATTCAGAGCAGTATGCAGAACGTAAGATTTATAGACACTCTTACCGGTCTCCCGAACCTGAGAGGACTCACACAGTGGTTCACGGATTTCTCGGAAATACCGGAAAATCACTCAAAGACCTTAATGGTTTCCGTTTACTGCATACCGCAGTACAGGTTCATCTATGAGAACTACGGTGTTGACGATATCGAGCAGTGTGTAAAGTTCGTTTCCGATGCGCTCCAGCTTGCCAATAAGGATAACGGTTTTATCGCGAGAACGGGAAGCGATGAGTTCATTATCATAAATTATGCCGACACCGGCGATGAAGTGGGTCAGCTAATCAACAATGCCGTATCGGTATTCTTCGGTGTTATTGAGGGATACAATACCGCGAGCGAAAAAGACTATTTCCTCGAAGTCAACTGCGGCTGCACGGTAGCGGATCCCGGCTGGAACAGCGACCTTAGCACATTCATAAAGCTCGCCAATGCCGAGATGTACATGAACAAGCTGAAATTGGGACTTACACCGGTGCTGAAGGAAGAAAAGATCTCTGCCGCGGATTCGGCGGAGGAAGCTGCAAGACTCAAGGATCTTTACAGCGAATTCTCAATTCTTATAGACAAGAATCTGTTCACATATCATTTTCAGCCTATCGTTGACGCTAAAACAGGCGTTATCTACGCTTATGAAGCTCTTATGCGCACGACCGGCGGCATAAAGATGTCTCCTCTTGAAATACTTGATGTTGCGAAAGAATACAGCAGACTGTATGAGATCGAGAAAGCCACGATGTTCAACGTTCTTGAACGCTACACCAGCGACCTCAAGAGCTTTGAGGGAACAAAGGTATTCATCAACACCATACCGGGCAATTTCCTTAAGGCGGAAGACCTTGAAAGGCTGAAAGAAACATACGGTAAATACATCGACAACGTGGTGATCGAAATAACCGAGCAGGATACTGTTTCCGACGCGGAGCTTGATTCCATACGTCATCTCGGCATCATCGAAAATACGGAAAAAGACAGGGATTCCTTCGGCGGACAGCTTGCGGTCGATGATTACGGCACGGGACACTCAAACATCGTGAACCTGCTCCGCTATTCGCCGCATATCATAAAGATAGATCGTTTCCTTATCTCCAATATACAGAATGATCCGAATAAGCAGATGTTCGTCAAGAGCACGATCGAATTCGCTAAAATGAACAACATCAAGGTGCTCGCGGAAGGTGTAGAGACTTATGAGGAAATGAAGACCGTCATCGATTACGGCGTCGATCTGATTCAGGGATATTACACCGCGCGTCCTGCGCCGGAACCTATCGGCAAGATACCGGAGAATATCCGCAGAGAGATCATATCGGAAAATATCAACCTTTCAAAGTACGCGAGCGAGCTCCTCACATATACGACCAACGGTGACGAAACCCTTGATCTGTACCAGCTCACTCTGCAGAAATATAACGCCGTACATATCACCGGCGGCAAAATCAGGATCATCGGAACGCCGTACAGCGAATTTGAGACCGAAATTGTTGTCAATCAGGATATCAAGGCAGAGATCACATTTGAAAATGTTCGTCTCAAAGCAACACACGGTCCGATAATCAAACTCGGCAACAGGAGCAGCGTTTCGCTGATATTAAACGGACAGAATGCTGTGCTGAACAACGGTATTCTTGTACCGAAGGACACGTTCCTCAATATCGGCGGAAACGGCGACCTTGCCGTTACCGTAAAGCATAACAACGGTGTCGGCATAGGCAGCGGTCATGACAACACCTTCGGAAGCATCAGCTTCACGCATACGGGCAAGGTCACCGTCGACATAGCCATTGAACAGGGTATATGCATAGGCGGCGGGATTCCTTCCAAGGAATCCGATATCTCGTTCAAGAGCGGCAGAACATTGATAACCTCACAGTGCGTAAACTCCGTCGGTATCGGCAGTATGAACGGCAATGTCCACGTCCATGTATCCGAAAGCGCGACGGTAACGGCAAAGTGCAACGGCAACGAGACCGTGGCTATGGGCTCCTTCAACGGCAGCACCGATATCTACTCCTGCGGTATACTCGATCTTACCGCAGACGGAAATATATGCGCGGCGTGCGGAACTATCGGAAAAGGAAACGCTTCCGTAATGATCGCGGGAGGCAGCGTAAACACGGTAGTCCACGGCGACAGAGCGGTATGCTTCGGTTCCGTCGCGGGCAGCACCAAGGTGAGCATCTCCGACGGCAGAGCAAACGCCTACGGCGAGGGCAACAGTGTGTGCGGCTTCGGCAGCATCGACGGCATCGGAACGAACTATATCTCCGGCGGTACAGCTAAAGTCAAGATCCTTTCCGGACGTATCCTCGAATTTGGCAACGAAAACTGCACGACCGTTATCACGGGCGGAAATATCCTCTCAACGGAAAAAACGTTTGAGCCGGTAAACGACCGCGGCGACCCGCTGCATCCGGAGGTATGTGCAGAAGATAAATTCTGGCGGACGGTTTCCGGAAAAGCCGGCGATTATATCTATAAAGCCGAGAGACTTCCGGACGACAGCGAGCTCTGCGTTTATCTTCCCTGATAACAACGATACCCTGCACCGAATATCCGGCGCAGGGTATTTTATCGGTAAAAAAACGGCTCCTCAACGGGAACCGCTTTTCTTGCTGTTCAGTTTTCAGACAGCGTCAACATAAACATCTTCGCAGTCATCGCTGATCTCGTGAGTAACACGGTCGAGGACCTCTGCTCTCTTAGCGTTGTTGAAACGGTCGAGAGTACCTACGAGATAGCCGGTAATGCGTCTGATACGCTCAAAAGGTCTGTCGTCATATACATACTCAAGATCCACATAATCACCGTCAAGTGCGATATCAAGACCGATGAGCTTCTGACCGGGCTTCATTTCCCTGCCCCTGTCAACATAAGCCTGTATCTCGGTATCGGAAAGAATACCGCCTCTTGTTGTGATCTGAACGTTCTTCATTTCAAATTCCCTCCTGCATGAATAAAGGCAAGCACGATAGACTATGCAGCCTTAGCCATATTTCGTTGTCGCTTAATTATTATAGCACAACATATAGTAAAATGCAAGAGTTTTTACAAATTTTTTTCAAATATTTTCCGTCCCGCGTTCCACAAAGTGTTCCGCATTCAGGGCAATATGATCACTGATCTTCCACGATTATACTTCCCGAATATTCGCTCTCGGTCGTGTCGGGAGTAGTAGTAACAAACGGTTTTTTTGTCGTTTCATCGCCCGTTGTTTCTTGGGGTGTTTCTGTTTTTCCGGTCTTTTGTGTTTTCTCTGTTTTTTCGGTTCCGGAGGTCACTTCGGCTTCCTCGGTCTCCTCACCCTCATAGGTACAGGTAGCGGGATCGTAGATCCTGCCGTCCACCATACGTTCACAGAGCTGATAGAGTATAGCGTAATATGCTTCCGGGGTAAGATGCACACCGTCATCTGAACCGAGATAATTAGCCTTCAGCTCATTATGAGTATTCTTCATCTCATGCGCTACATCGGCATATATCCATTTATCCGTGGAATCAAGGAACTGCTTCAGCGCTATATTGAACTGGTCGATGAACTCGTTACGCACCACATATTTTCCGGTTATCCTGCTGAGCGTGGTTGGTGTTATGGACAGCACAATAAGTGTTGAATCCGGCAGAAAGCTCTCTACCTGAGAGAGCAGATTGTTATAGTTGGCGCAGAACGTCTCCTCGGAAGTCATATTGACATCATTCATTCCCATGGAGAACACTATGTACTCCGGCTTAAGGTCGATAAGCGCGGTAAGTATCGGCACGGGGTCTTCCCCTGCTTCGATCTTGAATGTATAATCAAAGATGCTGCGTGCCGCGACATCACCCTTTGCGACAACCTGCTCACCCGGCAATATATCGTATGCTTCAAGTCCGTAGCATATACTGTCACCGACAAATACACATTTTGATATAAATTCCTTATATTCGTCGCTAAGTACAAAATTCTTGTAGTCATCCGAATACATCGTATATGTACCGCCGGCGGGTGTTGTGGTCGTCTCGGCGTTTGAACCGGTACCCGCAGTCTGCACGGGAGCTGCTTCCGGCTCCGTTTCTTCTGACGGCTCCGTTTCGGTTTCGGTAGTTGTAGTGGTAGTAGTTGTTTTTACGGTAATTTTCTTTGTTGTGGTCGTTTCCTCCGGGGTTGTAGTTGTTTCCTGTGTTGCGAGAGCTTCCACAGCCGTTGCCTGTGACGGAAGCGTCTTGGAAATATCATACGCACAGCCCGAAAAAACAAAAGAAGCAGCCAATATTGCCGCTATATATTTAAAGTGCTTTTTAAGCATTACATCTCATCGCTTTCAGATAATATATCGTCATCGGCAGAAACCGCCCAAAACTGCGGTTTTGCGAGTCGATAGATTTATTTTAGCACAATTTCTGCGAAATGTCAACATAATGTCATTAATTACATAGACAAAATTTACTGTAAAAAACAAAAATTTTCGGTATTGCAAATAATTGTATTATGTGTTATAATAAATAAGTATCTGCTAAAAA
>CACZGM010000014.1 GCA_902780695.1 uncultured Ruminococcus sp.
ACTTACAAGTCGGTTGCCCAAATCATGATAAAGGACGATGAGTCGAGTCAGCGTCCTGTAATGAATGGAATTGCTGCCATGGTCGACATGGGAATGGACATGACGAGCAGTTTCGACAACGAGGTCTTTGTTCTGAAAAGTAAGGAGTGACGCCCGGCAGGGCATATACATAAATGGATAAAGTCAAGGAAATACTCGGAAAGATCACCGGCGCGATAAAGACGCGCTGGGAGGCTCTCAACAAAACAATAAGGATAATAATAATAGCGGTCGCGTCGGTAATAGTCGTGTCGCTTATAGTCCTTATCATAATCAATTCCATAACGCACTATGCCGTGCTGTACAGCGGCGCTTCTCCGGAAGAGACCGCCGAGGTCATATCGCTGCTTCAGGGCGATCTCGGTGAGACCGATGTACGCATAGACAACAACGGCGACATACTTGTTCCCGCAAACCGGCTTGAGACTCTCCGCGCACAGCTCAGCGTCCGCGGATATCCCAAGACCACGTTCAACTACAATATCTGGGACAGCGGAATCGGAATGTTCTCAACCGAGTCCGACAAGCGCGTAAAGGAAAAACAGCAGCTGCAGGAAAACCTGCGCGCGACACTTGCGATGTATGACGGTGTCGATTCCGCGGTTGTAATACTCAATATCCCGGCCGATGACAATTACGTCATAGCGAGCCGGAAAGAGGAGTCAAGCGCTTCCGTGCTTCTGAACCTCAGCCATGCGCTCTCCGTAAGCACGATAGAGGGTATATACAACCTTATACGCACCTCGGTGCCGAACCTCAAACAGGAAAATATAACCGTCACCGACGGCAAGGGTGAGCTGCTCACTACCGATAAGGTTGCAAGCGCACTGGAGGACGAGGACGAGACCGTGCTCTTCTACAAGCGGCTTGAATTCCAGAATACACTGATAGAGATACTCAACGACAAGCTGGGCGACCTGCTGAAAAAGGTTTTCCCGGATTACAGGATAGGCGTTGATGTCCGCCTTAACTATGACCCTACGGTAAAGCAGATAACCGAATATACGCCGTCCGTTGACTCGGAAGGCAACCGCGGCGGTATGGTGCAGGACGAAAAGTATGTGTCCGCGGGAGGCGGAAACGCGGAAGAGGGCGGACTTGTCGGCACGACCGTGAACGCCGATATCTCCCCCGATTATCCTACGCTGCGTATCGGCGACGGCGACGAGTTCTACTATGAAACGCAGAAAGAGATACATTACCTCGTAAACGAGGCTATCACACAGATAGAAAAGGACGGCTACAGCTACGACAACATATCCGCTTCGGTAATAGTTGACGGCGACCCGGAGAATTTCTCGCAGGCAAATATCGAGGACTGGGAAAAGCTTATCGCCGACGCGATAGGCACATCAACAGACAAGGTGTCGTTTATTCCGACAAACTTCACTCTTGACAGGACCGGTGAAAGCGCGGGCGACGGCGGTATTATCGTACAGGGCGGCAACAACACGCTGGTATTTATCATCATAGCGCTCGGCATCATGCTGATAGTTCTGCTTGTTACGGCACTTGTCGCGGCGGGCTCCAACAAGAAACGCATGAAGGCAAGGCGTGCGGCTGCCGTTGCGGCATCCTCAGCGTCAAGCCCTTCTGCCGCAAATCTGTCGAATTATGAAGAGGACGATATGGGAAGACGTGCAGCAAGACCCGAAGAAGTGGACGACAGCTACGAATTTGAGATACAGAGCCTGTCCGGCGAAGAGGACGAGTCTTCGAGAGACGCCCTCCTGAAGAAGGAGATACGCGACTTCTCGACATCGAACCCGGAGATCGTCGCACAGCTTATCAGAAACTGGATAAAGGGCGAGGAATGATCCGCGTATGAAACTCATGAAGAAAGGGGAGCTTTTGAATGGCTGATGTGCCTCAGACCGGTGCGACTATTGCCGATGTCAGTATGATGCAGAAAGTGGCAATGGTCATTTCCGCTATCGGCTCCGAAAACGCGTCCAAGGTATTCAAATACTTTACCGATGAAGAAATAGAGAAGATAACCCTCGAAGTGGCAAAGATGGACTACTGGCCGGTAGAGGTCGTGACCGATGTACTGAACGACTTCTATGAGGTATGCCTTACGCAGAAGGTCATTTCGGAGGGCGGTATCGAATACGCGAAGGAGATACTCGAAAAGGCGTTCGGACCGCAGGCGGCGGCTTCACTGTTCGACAAGATAACCAAGCAGCTCAAATCAAAGTCATTCGCGTTCGTGCGGAAGGCGGACTATAAGAACCTGCTCGCTATCGTGCAGAACGAACACCCGCAGACAATAGCGCTGATACTGTCATACGCGAGGAGCGATCAGGCATCGGCGATACTCGCGGAACTGCCGAAGGAGATGCGCATCGAGGTAGTTGAGCGTATAGCGAAAATGGAATCCGCGTCGCCTGACGTTGTAAAGAGCCTTGAAAATACGCTCGAAAAGAAATTCGCCAATATCGTAACGACCGAGAATATGGAAGTCGGCGGCGTAAACTATATAGCCGACGTACTGAACAAGGTTGACCGCTCCACCGAAAAATACATATTCGACGAGCTAAATCTGCGCGACCCGAAGCTGGCGGACGAGATACGCTCGAAGATGTTCGTATTCGAGGATATCGTAAATCTCGATTCCATGTCTATACAGGCGTTCATTTCCGAGGTCGATCCGAAGGATCTCGCGGTCGCTATCAAAGGTTCCACAGCGGAGGTCGCGGAAGTTATCTATGCAAATATGTCCACAAGAAACAAGGAGTCCACGCAGACCGATGTCGAGTACCTGCACAATGTGCGTATGCGTGATGTCGAGGAAGCACAGCAGCGTATCGTTGCTATCATACGCCGTCTGGAGGACGAGGGCAAGCTGACTATTTCCAAGGGCGGCGACGACGAGATCATCGCGTAATACAACTATTCCCGCGAAAGCAGACACGGAGGTGAGCCGCAGAAATGGCAGGCGGAGTTATCAAGGGCGGTATCGGCACCGGCTATGTTTATGTCAATAATTTCGATACCGACAAGCCCGTCATGAAAACGATCTACGGCAAAAGCCCGGCGGCGGAAAAGGTCGCCGAGATATCGAAGCTCAACAGCCGTCAGGAGAAAGCGCTCGCCGCTGTGGAGAAGATGCTTGCGGAGTCGGAAGATCACGACGGTGAAGGCGGGCAGAATGGTACCGTCGCGCTGGAGGAAGCTCGTATCGAGCGGGATAAACTGATAGCGGAATATGAGGCTATAAGATCAAAATATGAGAAGGAATCCGAGGAATTCGTGCTTCGTGCGAGATCCAAGGCTACGGAGATATACGAGCAGACAAAGGAGATAGCGCAGAAAACCGTGCAGGAAGCCCGCGACGAAGCTGCCGGGATACTGAAAGAAGCAAAGGAAGAAGCTGTAAGGGTCAGCGATGCCGCAAAGCAGCAGGGATATGACGAAGGCGTGAAGCAGGGCTACGACGAGGGTTATGTCAAAGCGTTGAAAAAATGCAAGGACAGCCTTGTGGAGCTCAAGGAGCTTGCGGGTCAGGTAACGGAGGAAAAGACCGAGCTTCTGATGCAGTACGAGCGCCAGCTGTTCGACACGATATTCGATATAGCGCAGCGCGTGACGCTCGGCGCACTCGGACAGAAGGACAAGGGCGTGATAACGCGCATGATACAGGAAGCCGGAAAGAAATACAAGGCGAGCAAGACCGTTAAGATAACGCTTTCAAAGCTCGATGTGAGCGATGAAGCCGAGATAGACGAGGAGCTGCTCAAAACCGTTTTCCGCAATTGTGACAACGTAGATATCGAGATACTTGAAGACGCGCCGTCCGGAACGCTTATGATAGACGACGGCAGTGAGATAACCGATGCGAGCGTCATGACTCAGCTCAAAATGGTGGAGCAGCTCGGCAAGGGCAAGTACCGTGACAAGAATATAACCGATATGCTCCGTGAGACACGGACTTCCAGATCAAAGAAGACAGGCGGCAGAAAGAAAGCCGCGGCAAGTGACGGTGAGGACACTCCCGCCGAAACAGGCGATGAGGGCGAACTGCCCGATGTCGTATATACAAAAGCCGGCGGCGATGAAGATGCCGGCGGCGCAGAATAACGAATAACAGCTCCCGCCGCTGCGTGTCAGTCCGCCGCGGCGGGTATTATATAGTATAATATGCTTACTGCGCCTTTGGCGGGAAGCATAACAATAAAATAACGGAGGTCGTCCGGATATGGATCTTCGCGGTTTCAGAGCCGAGATAGGCAGCTTCGATATGTACCGGTATATGGGCAAGATAGAAAAGATCGTCGGAATGACGATAGAATCTTCCGGCCCGGAATGCAGTATCGGCGATATCTGCCGCATATACTCCAAAGAGGACAGAGAAAATTTCATATATGCCGAGGTCGTAGGCTTCCAGTCCGAAAAAGTACTGCTTATGCCGTACACCGACATAGAGGGCATAGGCCCCGGAAGCATCGTTGACAATACCGGCGACAAGCTCCGCGTTAAGACCGGCGACGCTATGATCGGACGCATTATCAACGCGATAGGTGAGCCGATAGACGGCGGCGGTGAGATAAACTATACCGGAAGCATATCAATATCCGGTATGCCGACAAATCCGCTTACCAGACCGAAGATAGCCGAGCCGATAGAGCTGGGTGTCAAGGCGATAGACGGCATACTTACCCTTGGTAAGGGCCAGCGTATCGGCATATTCGCGGGCTCCGGCGTGGGAAAATCCACGCTCATGGGTATGATCGCGCGTAAGGTAAAGGCAGATATAAACGTTATCGCACTTGTCGGCGAGCGTGGCAGAGAGGTGCGCGAGTTCATCGAGAACGACCTCGGCGACGAGGGAATGGCACGCTCGGTGGTGGTGGTGGCGACCTCCGACCAGCCCGCGATGATGCGCTACAAATGCCCGATGACCGCTACGGCGGTAGCGGAATATTTCATGTCGCAGGGCAAGGACGTTCTGCTGATGATGGATAATCTGACGCGTTTTGCAATGGCGAACCGTGAGGTAGGATTGTCTATCGGAGAACCGCCGATAGCACGAGGCTATACCCCGTCCATTTACGCGCAGATGCCGAAGCTGCTCGAACGCGCGGGCTGCTTTGAAAAGGGCAGCATTACCGGCATTTATGCCGTTCTTGTCGAGGGTGATGACACAAACGAGCCTATTGCCGATACTGTCCGCGGTATCATCGACGGACATATCGTGCTTTCAAGAAAGATAGCCGCACAGAACCACTACCCCGCTATCGACATATCCGTGAGCGTCTCGCGTCTTATGTCTATGATATGCTCGGAGGATCATAAGGCGGCGGCGAGCAAGCTGCGTAATCTTCAGGCGCTTTATAATTCGAACCTCGACCTTATCTCCATAGGTGCGTACAAGGCGGGGACGAACCCGAAGCTCGACGAGGCGGTATCGAAGATAGACAAGATAAACGGCTTCCTGTGTCAGCGGACGGACGAGAGCTTCTCACTCGAAGAAACGATAAGGCTGCTCAAAGAAGCTGTGAGCTGATTAATATATTAAATAGTATATTAAATAGTAAAGGAACAAAAGAATGAAACTGCTGCTGAAACGATTTGCCCCTACCGGCCGCGCCGAAACCGTCACTGGTTGGATCATAGCCGTAATAAATGCACTTGCGGGAGCTTACATATCGTACACCTCCGGTTTGGATAAAAATCTTATAATACCCGCTGTGGTACTGGTACTTATGACGGTGCTGTTCGGATATTTCAAGCTGTACAGGGTATATTTCGGGAATATACTTCCCGTACATCTCGGTGCGCTGCTTTATGCCAATATCTTATCTTCACAACTTACAACTGCCAACGAGTACGATTCCGATACAGGAATGGCATTGGTATTTGTGTCGCGAGCAGTTCTGCTCTTTCTGGCGATAGAGACCGTATTCAGGCTGATAATGCTGCTGTCGGATAAGAAAGGCGACCATCCTGAGAATTTCAAGTGGGCGCTGCTTAGCTGTTTCCCGGTTTTTTTCACTGTAAATATATATCTGCCGACGGAGACATATCTCGGAAGCTACAGGGATTTCTATTACAGATATATCGACTTTGCGCCGTTTATGGCAGTCAGGACTGCTGTATTCACAATCATTGCCGCAAGCGTATTATGCACATTCACGGTAAAGCGTGCCGATGTCTTAATGCGCGTTATGGCCGGTCTTATGTTCGGCATATATGTGCAGTATCTGTTTATGAACGGTGACATAAGAAGCAATGCCGGTGACCCGATAGACTGGTCGGAACTTACCGGAGCAGGTATTATAAACGCGGTCGTCTGGGCCGTTATACTTGCTCTCCCGTTTATTGCGTTTTTCATTTCCCGGAAGCTGAAACCGGGTACCGCAAAAGATGTCGTGTCCCGCGGACATCTGTATCTCAGCGGTTTTATCGGAGCAGTAGAGCTTGTTTCGGTTATATCCATGCTTCTTACTACGGAAGTCGATCTGTTTCACTATAACTTTGTCGGAATACTTTCAAACGAAGAGCAGTTCACTGTTTCAAGGAACAAGAACTTATTCACGCTTATCGTTGACATGGGCGATGTTGAGATGTTTGAAGAGGAAATGGAAAAAGATCCTGCTTCGTTTGAATGTCTCAAGGATTTTACATATTATGACAACTGCTGTATGACCTGCGACTCGACAAACATATCCATACCTTCATTGCTTACCGGAGGGGAGCTGTACTCTGTCAACAATCTTGACGATTGGTACGCCGATATATGGTCATCGGAACGCACGGAAGCGTTTTATTCAAGACTGCACGAAAACAACTATAAAGTCAATATCTTTGGTGACTTCCAATTTGATTGTATAGATCTTGCCGGAAAGGCGGACAATGTCATAAAGGCGGAAGGCAAGTTCGATGTCAACAGGATACTTTACAGCAATATCGATCATCTGTCGGCCTACAGGTATATGCCGATACTGATAAAACAGCATGTTGAACCCGATTGGAACATCATAAACCATGGTGTCGTTATGGACAAGAAGTGCTTTACAAGCAATGAAGACATACTGAATAATCTCAGACTGAAATTATCAGACGACAACAGCAATTATTGTATAATCGAACATATTACCGGAATGCACTGGCACAGCTGGTGGTCCAACGGAAAAGAGGGGGCAATGAAGAACACAAAGGCTATAATAAACTCATACATTCAGCAGTTCAAAGATCTCGGGATATATGACGACTCCGTTATTATCATAACCGCCGACCACGGCATACACGGAGAAGTTGACAATATTCCTATCTTTTATATAAAGTGTTCTGGAGAAAGTCATGACGAAATGCGGATATCCCACGCGCCTATACATCTGCGTGACTTCCAGGCAACCTGTCTGGAAGCGCTCGGACTCAGGCAGGACGGCGATGATAAGGTATTCGGAAGCTCGATATTCGATATCGGAGAGAATGATAAGCGTGAACGTCTTGTTTTCCAGCGTGAGCAGTTTGAGGTCTTCGGTGACAGATCGTCATACGGATATGAAAATCCCGATAAAACAGATGTACTGTGGGGCTATTATTACACCGGCGACAGAAATGATCTGAAAGCCCGGGAGGAATCTGTCCCGCCCGATGTTGTTTACAGAATAGCGCTGGGCTACGACGGCTGATATTACGGAATACGTCCGGAAGGAGGATATGCCGGTTGAAGAAATTCGTATTTACGCTCCAGAATCTGAAAGACTACCGCGAGCAGACGCTTGACACCGAGAAAGGCACACTTGCGGAGATGCGGGCGGAGCTCGTTCAGATGGAAGCGGAGCTTGAGCATATCCTCGAAGAACTCGCAAAACTTAACCGTGATCTGCTTGCGCTGTATGCCAAGGGAACCACGGCTAACGACATATCTGTACACAAGCGCTACATAAACGCGAAGCAGCAGGAGCTTCATCAGCAGCGCCACAAGATACTGATGCAGAACCGCAAGATAGAGTCGCAGCTCCAGACCGTCATAGACGCGACAAAGGAGGTCTCCAAGCTCGAAAGGCTCGAAGAGCATCAGCTTGAAGACTACAAAGCCGCCGAACAGAAAGAGACCGAGCAGTTCATTGAAGAATTTGTCTCAAATGCCGACTGGCGCAAACAACACAACGGATAAACTGCGCAAGCCCCCTTTAAAAAAGGGGGCTTGACCCCCTAAACATACTGCTGTATTTCAAAGTCACATCAATGGGTCGCTCTGCGAGAAATGAATGGGGGTTGGCGATATTTCAATTTATATTAATAACAAAAACAGCTTACTTCGTAAGATACAGTAAGCTGTTTGTTTTTGTCTTGAAGTCTTTGCCAACCCCACTGCGTTACAGTCTGCACCTGAAATAAATCTGAGCTTTGAAATACTGCATTTATTTAGGGGATCCAACCCCCTTTTTTAAAGGGGGTTGGCGGGGTCCGGGGTGTCTTCCCGGACGCGGGGAGGTGGCGCTTGCGCCGGAGAGGCTGACCGACAGACTCAGCGCCCCGTCTCAAATGTTTCTCACACGCTCTTGCGGCGCTTGGCTTCGTCTTTGGCGCGGAGTTCATGATCGAGGATGCGCTTGCGCAGGCGGATAGATTTTGGGGTTACCTCGACGAGCTCGTCATCGGAGATGAATTCGAGGCTCTCTTCGAGGCTCATATGCTTGGGCGGAACGAGACGGAGCGCCTCGTCGCTGCCGCTGGCGCGGGTGTTGGTGAGATGCTTCTTCTTGCACACATTTACGGTGATGTCACCGAGCTTCGGAGATACACCGACGATCATTCCCTCATACACGTCGATGCCCGGATCAATGAACATCGCGCCGCGATCCTGCACATTCCATATTCCGTACGCGCTGGCGGGTCCGGTCTCAAACGCAACGAGTGAGCCGGTGGTGCGGACGGGAATATCCCCCATGAACGGCTCATAGCCGAGGAACAGCGTATTCAGTACGCCCTCGCCCTTTGTGTCGGTGAGAAATTCGCTGCGGTAGCCGAAAAGTCCGCGGGAAGGTATTTTGAATTCAAGTCTTGTGCGGGAGCCTACGGGGTGCATTTCAAGCAGTTCCGCCTTGCGAACGCCCATTTTCTCCATTACCGCACCGACGCTCTCGTCGGGAACATCTATGACGAGCTTTTCCATAGGCTCGCACTTAACACCGTCTATTTCCTTGAACAGCACGCGCGGAGTGCTTACCGAAAGCTCATATCCCTCGCGGCGCATGGTTTCGATCAGTATCGACAGGTGCATTTCGCCGCGTCCCGCAACGTCATACGCGTCGCGTACATCGCTCTCTTTTACGCGGAGAGATACGTCTTTCAGAAGCTCGCGCTCCAGTCTTTCGCGTATCTGGCGGGAGGTCACGAACTTTCCCTCTCTTCCTGCGAACGGGCTGTCGTTTACCGCAAATGTCATTTCGACCGTAGGTTCGCTTATTTTTACGAACGGCAGAGGCTCAACTGCGGCGGGAGAGCATACCGTCTGTCCTATCGTTATTCCCTCGATGCCGGAGAAGCATACGATATCCCCCACCGATGCTTCCTGCACGGGAGTCTTTCCGAGTCCGTCAAATTCGTACAGGCTCACGATCTTGCCCTTGAAAGGCTGTGTCGTGCCGTGGTAGTCGCAGACGGTGACTTCCTGGTTCTGCTTTATAACGCCGCGCTCTATGCGTCCGATAGCTATTCTGCCGACATACTCGCTGTAATCTATCGACGAAACGAGCAGCTGCAATTCGCCTTCCGGGTCGCCCTCAGGAGCGGGTATATGTTCAAGTATCATATCGAACAGCGGGATAAAGTTCTCGCCCATTACGTCCGGGTCGAGCGATGCGGTGCCGTTTCTGCCGGAGCAGTAGATCACCGGGCTTTCGAGCTGTTCGTCGTCAGCGTCGAGGTCGAGCAGAAGCTCCAGCACCTCGTCAACGACCTCCTTCGGTCTTGCATCGGGGCGGTCGGTCTTGTTCACAACGACGATCACCTTGTGTCCGAGCTCCAGAGCCTTTTGCAGCACGAATCTCGTCTGCGGCATTGTACCCTCGAAGCTGTCAACGAGCAGCAGGACGCCGTTCACCATTTTGAGTATGCGCTCTACCTCGCCGGAAAAGTCCGCGTGGCCGGGGGTATCGACAATGTTGATCTTCACGCCGTTGTAGGTAACGGACGTGTTTTTTGCGAGGATAGTTATTCCGCGCTCGCGTTCAAGTGCGTTGCTGTCCATAACGCGCTCAACGACCGCCTGATTTTCGCGGTAAACTCCGCTCTGCTTGAGCATTTCGTCAACGAGCGTGGTCTTGCCGTGATCGACGTGAGCTATTATTGCGATGTTTCTCAGATCTTCTCTTTTCAATTCTTATCTTCCTTTTTATAATAGTGTTTATTCCTGTTTCTTGACCGATAAATTATATCACTTTTGAATTTATTTGTCAATACAAAATTTGACAACATCGTAATATATGCGGGAAAAGCGGAGAAAGGGCGGAGAAGAGGTCAGATATCGCTGTCAGGTGAAATACAGAAGTTAAAGTCCTATCTATTATAATGGTATATAAAATAAAAAAATCAAAATATTTTGAAAAAGCCGAAACTTTTTGCGAAAACCTGATGACTACACAAATGTAAGCAGCATTGAGGCAGTGAATTGCACGGTGCAAAGGCACGGAAACGAGAGTTTCGGCGGTTTCAAAAAATTTTAAAAAAATTTTTGAAAAAACTGAAACTTTATCGGAAAACGCAATGACTACCTAAATGTAAACAGTCAAAGCCGAGGTTGAAAAACTGAGATCGGCGGATTTCAAGGGTCACGACGACCGGATTTGTGAGATTTGTCCCGAAAGGAAAGATAAATCTCCAAAATATGGTAAAAATGACTATTGAAAAAAGTTCAGAGATTATGTATAATAAACCGTAGGTAATGACAAAATTTACCGAAATTTTTTAGGAGGAATCAATCATGAAGATTAACAAGATTCTCGCAGCTGGCATAGCTGCAACACTTGCTGTAACTTCCCTCTCCGCTGTTGTAGGCGCAGAAGCAGTTACAAAGGAATTCGAAATGGCTAACACTGTTGGTACTATCGAGACAAAGGGTAGCCTCGGTGGTAGAGAGCTTGCTCTCATCGCTAAACAGGAAGGCGGCGCTCTCGTTCAGAACGATGACCTCAAGGCTGGCAAAGGTACACCTGCCGCAGTTGACCAGTTCATCTTCGTTGAAGACGGCAACTTCGATGGCAGCAACGGCGTTGTTCTCCTGAACAGCGTTAAGCTCAACATCACAGGTATCAAGGGTCAGAAGAACTCTACTTCCAAGACATACACCTATGATTTCGCTAACTTCGATAAAAACTGGAATCAGGTTTATGACGGATCCGGTATCTACTGGGTACTCAATTCCTACCCTTCCGGCCAAGCTCCGCTGAACGGTCTTGATATTTCTCAGTTCGTAGAAGTAACATCTATCTCTATCGACGTTACATCCAAGAACACAGGTCTTACCAAGAACGAATACAACAACTGGAAGAACTGGGATTACACAGATTCTCTCACGTGCTATGAGAAATTTAGTGATGCTACAGCTTCCGCAGTAGGCGTTGAGAAGGCTGTCAACGATGCTTTCGGTGGCTATGCAGGCGCTACAATGGAGATCACAAACCAGTCCACAAAGGATCTCTACGCTTTCCTTGAGAAGACAACAAGCGACACAACAATCAACAGAAACAAGGTACAGGTTCTTTCTTCTGCTGCTGCTTACCGTGCAGGTTCTCTCTACACGGGTTGGGGCCAGACAGAAGGCACTTCTTCCGCTACACAGTCCTACAAGGATTCTGACGGAACAGGTACAGCTCCTTTCTGGTTCGGTGGTCTCGCTTCTCAGTGCGCTGACTTCTTCAACAAGCAGACAAACGGTAAGATCACATTCCAGTTCACAGCTAAGGCTTCCAGCGGCAGCGACTGGAAGGAAGGCGGTATCGCTTCTACTGAGGTTGGTCTCAAGAGCACACTCGCCGGCACAAACATGGGCATCTTCGTTAACTACGAGCAGTCCACAGGTTCTCTTGTAAGCCTTGGCGTAGTTGATTCTGACGCTCTCACAGTAACATTCGACATCTCTGACATACTCGACGATATGGGCGGCCTCACAAAGGGCAACATCTCCGATATCTACTACGGTATGAACAAGGGTCTTGATTACAAGTCTGACGATTACACCTCTATCCATGCTGGTGAGGCTGGTGACGCTGTAACATACGCTCCTAACGGAATCTGGTACATCTCCGACGATAAGCATCACGCTATCGGTTACATCGTAGAAAAGGTTATCCTTTCTTACGAGGACGGCGCAGACGTTGACGCTGCTGAAGAAGAAGTAGTTGACGAGCCTGAGGACGTTGACGAGCCTGAGGATATCGAGGAAGAGGAAGAAGAGCCTGAGGATACTGAGGAAGAGGAAGACGAGCCTGAGGATACTGAGGAAGAGGAAGACGAGCCTGAGTTCGTAATCGAGCCTGAAGAGGAAGAAGAAGAGAACAACGGCGACGTTGACATCATCGAACCCACAAACACAGCTAAGGCTGATGACGATGCTAACCCCGGCACAGGCGTTGCTCTTGCAGTTGTTCCTGCAATCGTAGCTGCTGCTGCTGTAGTAGTATCCAAGAAGAGAAAGTAATCGGAACCCGATAACTTTTAATTCAACTTAACAAAATCGACCGGAACCGGAAACGGTTCCGGTCTTTTTTCTGTCCCGGATAAAATAGTGTAATTATCACAAAGAATACTACAGATCGGTAAAAATTTCGCATAAAAGCATTAAAACGGTACTTGACAAATGAATGATAAAATAGTATAATGTAAAAAGCGGTAATGATACCGATTACATCAAGGGACAGTAATACACTGCCCCGTTCCACTGGCAGGTACCTGCGTTCCCGTAAGGGTGAGAACCTGCCGCTGTGCCGTGCGGTGCGGTAACACCGAAACGGTTCTGACATTGCGCCTGTGCCAATTGCGCCAATGTCGAGAAAATTTTAAGGAGGACAAATTCCCATGAAGAAGTTCAAGAAGATCGCGGCTTGCGCAGCTGCACTTGTATGCGCTGCTGCGATGACAGTTTCCGCAAGCGCAAAGCTCACAACAGTAGAACAGAGCGGTTATGTAAGAAGCTCTGACGGTTCTTTCCTCGTAATGCTGTACTCTGACGGTACATACGATGCAAGCGAGAAGGCAGTTACAAACTACGGTATCGATCTCAATAAGATCGCCACAGTTGAAGTAACGATCAAGACACCCGAGGATTCGGTAGGTGATTTCGGCGGTGCTCTTATCATGTCGTCCAAGAGCAAGGACGATCCTTCGACCCACAACTGGCCGAGCAAGGATTACTGGGGATGCAACGACAACGATCTCGGACTTGAAGCTGCTGCAAAGGCTCTTAAGTTCGATAAGGTTGGCGATCATACCTACAAGACTGTTCTTACACTGAGCGGAAACAATGAAGTAATCAAGAACTACAACTTTGTACAGTTTGCTATTCAGGACTGGGGTTCTGAAATAATCACAGTTCAGTCCATCGTTATGAAGGACGCTTCCGGCGCAGAGCTTATTTCCTTCGACAGCAAGGGTAAGGCAAGCCTTCCGCTCGTAGAAGAGGGCGCTGAAAATGCTCAGGAAGAAGAGACCAAGGCTGAGGAAGAAAAGCCCGCTGAGACAACAGCAAAGACCGAAAAGGAAGAGACCAAGAAGACAAAGAAGACCAAGGAAGAAGAGAAGGCTCCCGAGACTGATAAGGAAGTCAGCGAAGAGGATACAACAGCTGCAGACGAGGAAGAGTGGGTTTCCACATTTGATTCCTCCACAGTAGAATTCGATGCTGATGAGGCTCCTTTCTATGACGGTCTCCAGTTTGCTCTCCGTGCAGACAACGAGGCTCAGGATTCTCTCGAAAAGGCTTATGGTTTTGATATCACTTCCGTTTACGGAATCCGTGTATATGTAGAAGTTGATCCCGAGGACGTTGAGCATGGCGCATGGTACGGCGGTTCCGTAGGCGCTAACTGCCCGAGCAGAGGCTGGTATCAGCACAACTTCGCTAACGGCGACGGCGACGAGCTCACATACGTTGAGGACGACGGATATATCACATTCCAGCAGGACGAGCCGATCTTCTCTGAGGACGACGGATATGCATTCGCTTTCTTCCAGCAGTGGGGCACTCCCATGGGCGTTAAGAAGTTCGAGCTTCTTGACAAGGACGGCAATGCTATAGATTTCGCTGCAGGCGCAGAAGCAGTTGAGATCGTTGAGCCTGAGGAGACAGAAGCTGCTGCTCCCGAAGCAAGCGTTGACGCAGCTGCCGATAAGGGCAACCCGGCTACAGGCGTTGAAGATGTTGCAGTTGCAGCAGGTATCGCAGCACTCGCAGCAGGCGCTGTAATTCTCTCCCGCAAGAGAAAGTAAGCGGAGAACGCTCCGCCCCGAATGCAGTATTTCAAAGTCCCCGCAAACGGCGAGGACAGACTGAAACGCGTGGGGCTGGTAAGATTCCGCAGTTATGATAAGCGGAGAACGCTCCGCCCCTGATGCAGTATTTCAAAGTCCCCGCAAACGGCGAGGACAGACTGAAACACAGTGGGGCAGGTAAGATTCCGATAATAAAATCAGCAGCTTGCTGTGATTATCACGGCAAGCTGTTTTTTTTATGTGTCGGCTGTCGGCAGGTAAAATGTTAAATTATTGCAGTCTGTATCGAAATATTGCACTTGTTGTAGTGAAAATGCTTGACAAAGATGATAAAAGAGAGTATAATGTAAAGTGCGGAAAAACCGGTTAATTGGATTTCGGCTTTGTTCCGTGTTCCACGGGCAGGTACCTGCGTTCACCGATAGGTGCGATCTGCCGACAAGAGCCGTTCGGTGCGGTAACACCGCAACGGGAATGACATAAGCGCGTGTGCCAGTTGCGTGAGTGTCGGAATTATAAGGAGGAATTACACAAATGAGAAGTTTCAGAAAAGCAGCTGCTATAATTGCTGCAGTTGCTGTTATTACAACAGCCGGTGCTGTTAACGCTTATGCGATGACACAGGATACAGTTGCAGCCACAACTCTTGACACAAAAGACGAGGACGGAAAGCTGATCCAGTGGGATATCTCACTTCTTAACGGTGAGGCTGTAAAGAAAGTCGTTATCAAGATGAAGATCAAGGACGGCGGCGGCTGGTTCGGCGGCGGCGGAGCTTTTGGCTTCAATCAGGAAGGCGACGACTGGAATCAGACAGATTTCGGTACTAACGAAAAGAATATGGAAATAGACGAAGAGGGTAACGCTGTTGCCACTATCGAATTCGCTACACCTGTAAAGCCTGCTGAAAAAGGTGTTGTACAGCTTGGCTGGTGGTGGGCATCGGGCGATGTTTCCGATTTCGTAGATCTTGAGATCAACGGAAAGAGCGTTCTCGGTGTAACCGGCGTTCAGAAGAAGCCCGAGGAAGAAGCTGCAGAAACAACTGCCGAAACAGAAGCTCCTGTGGAAGAAACAACTGTTGCAGAAGATGAAGTTGTTGAAGAGACAACAGCTGCTGCTGATGAAGAGGAAGAAGAGGAGTGGGTTTCCACTTTTGATCCCACAACAGTTAAGTTCGATGAGGGCGAGGCTCCTTACTATGACGGTCTCCAGTTCGCTCTCCGTGCCGACAACGACGCTCAGAATTCCATTGAGAAGGACTACGGCTTCGGCTTTGATATCACAGAGGTTTATGGAATCAAGGTATATGTTGAGGTTGATCCCGAGGACGTTGAGCACGGTGCATGGTACGGCGGCTCTGTAGGTGCTAACTGCCCGAGCAGAGGCTGGTATCAGCACAACTTCGCTAACGGCGACGGCGACGAGCTTACATACGATGAGTCCAAGGGCTACATCGTATTCCAGCAGGACGAGCCTATCTTCTCCTCTGACGATGCTTACGCATTCGCGTTCTTCCAGCAGTGGGGTACTCCCATGGGCGTCAAGAAGTTCGAGCTTCTTGATGAAAACGGTGACGTTATCGACTATGTGACCGCAGGAACTCTTACAGGACCCACAGGTCTTGTATCTGAGGATGAGGTTATCGAAGAAGCTCCCGCAGCAGGCGATGTTGAAGCTGCTGCAGAGTCCACAAAGGCTTCTCCTGACACCGGTATCGCTGATGTTGCAGCTGTTGCGGGTATCGCAGTAGCGGCAGCAGGTGCATTCATCGTAGCTAAGAAGAGAAAGTAATTTCAAAACAGACTGAATAACAAAAGACCGTTGAATGTTAACATTCAACGGTCTTTTTTGCAGGAAGTCTTATTTAAGCAATGCCGGCTGACTGCATTTCAGCAAAAGCAGCCCTTAGAAGAAAAGCTCTGTTGCTATCTCTTAACCTTCGGCTGGTGTTTTGCTCTCTTCTGCCGCTTTCTCGGCTGCGGCGCTCTGGGCAGCTGCCTTTTCGGCCGCGAGCTGCTCTTCGACAAGATCAGCGTACTTCTTCTGTTCGTAATCTGTGGGAATATTGAAGATATCTTCGTTTGTTATGCTGTTTTCCAGTGTATCTACGCGTGTTACGTTATCGCCTACGATCGTGTATGCGAGTTTGCCGGTGTCTATATCGAAGAAATGCTGTATCTGATCTTCACCGGTGGTGATGATAACGCGGTCGTAAACAGTTCCCTCGTACTCGGAATTATCGCAGTAGTATGAGGATTCCATAACATCGTTATAGTATATCTTGGAAAGGCAGGTTTCCGAGATGCCATCTTTAACCTGCTCCTCGCCGCAGCTGTATGTGAATACTGTCTTGCGGGCGTGCTCTACCTGATATATCTTATCAGCATCATATACCACATCTATCCTTGCTCCGTCGGGGTCAACGGAATACAGCGCCATGTGGGAGTCATCCTTTATATAAAAGCCTGTTTTCCATTCCTTGCCGTTCTGCGTTACGGTAGATTCAAACGATACCGGTATCGAACGTCTCATGTCGAGGTATCTCTTGAACGCGGGAGCTTTTTCTTCAAGATATACGAGAGCCTGCGCGGTCGTGTCTTCTCGTTCCGGAGCTTCCATAATAAGGCTGTTATTGCCGTTTTCGTCAACAGTTGTTATTATCTGGGCTCCAAGCTCGTCTGTTGTTACGGCAGGTTTGGCTGCCGCAGCGCCGGAGGTATCGGAGGTCTGTGAGGGCGTTGTGTTTCCGCCGCAGCCCGCCGCAGTCAGTACGACCAGCATGGCAATAAACGCAGCTGTTATCTTCTTCATTTCTTATCGTCCTTTCAGTGTGTTTCATAAGCTGTTCCGTGTTTCCCGCAGTAAAAGCGGAAAATGTGTAATATTCAATGCTTGTATGAAACAGTATTATATACAAATATACATATAATATACCGCAAATCCGTCCTTAAGTCAACCTTTTTCACGCACTGTACACCGTTTTTTCAGAAAATACCATAAATATCGCAGTTTTGAAAGCCCTTTATGCGCTGTTGTTGTGCGTTTTGCGAGGACAGTGAGCGCTGTTCCTTTTACGCGCTTGACAATCCCCGCTGGAAATGCTATAATAAATCTATTCTCACCGCCTGCCGGAACGGCAGGCATAGAAAGGCAAAACCGGTCTTTCTTTTACATTACAGCGGTATTCTGCGTTCTTTCCCCCCCGCCGGAGGCAGGGAGAGGGCCCGGATAAGACTTTTGGCACTGTCAGACGTATAAGGAGATAAGATGTCCGAGAAAGAAAACATACACAGGACTACGATCGGCGGTCAGGCGCTTATAGAGGGCATAATGATGAAAGGCCCCGAAAAGACGGCAATGGCTGTGCGCACCAAAGAGGGCGAGATCGTAATTGAGGAAAAAGAGAACAAACAGCGCAAATGGTACAATAAAGCGCCGTTTATAAGAGGCTGCATAAACTTCGTTTCGCAGCTTATGGACGGTTACTACTACCTGTCCCGTTCGGCGGAGCTTTCCGGAATGGCGGAAGATGACAGCGAAGAGAAAATGAGCAGGTTTGAGAAATGGCTGGACAACAAGTTCGGCGATAAGATCATGGGCGTGATAATGACGATAGCAATGATATTCGGCATAGCCCTTGCGATTCTGCTTTTTGTTTTCGTACCGACGTGGCTTTTTATGCTGGTGCAGTATCTTGTCGGCGCAGCAGCAGATCTCTCGCCGTTTCAGTCGCTTTTTGAGGGAATACTGAAAATTATCATTTTCATAACCTATATGTGGATAGTCTCCAAAACACAGAGCATACGCCGCACTTATGAATACCACGGCGCGGAGCACAAAACGATAGCCTGCTATGAGCACGGGCTTGATCTCACCGTTGATAACGTCAGACCGCAGATACGATTCCACCCCCGCTGCGGTACGAGCTTCATCTTTCTTGTGCTGCTGATAAGCATACTGATCTATTCGATATTCCCGATAACCAATCAGATGTTCATCGACACATTTGCGGTATCGGAGGGGCTTGCGATGATACTCCGCGTTTCCTGCAAGATACTGCTCCTGCCCGTGATAGTCAGCATTTCGTATGAGATCATACGTCTCGCGGGGCGCTACGACAACATTATCACGAAGATAATATCCGCGCCGGGACTGTGGCTGCAGCGCCTTACGACAAAGGAGCCGGACAACTCCGAGATAGAAGCCGCGATAGCCGCTATGAAGGCGGTAATTCCCGCGGACAAGGAAAGTGACAAATGGTAAGATATTCCGAAAAACTAAATGAGATAAAGCAGACCCTCGCTTCGGCGGGGGTCTTTGACCCTGCGTTTGAAGCCAGGGAGATACTGTGGGAATACGCGGGATGTGCGGCATTTCCGGGCAGTGAGCTTCCCGCGGAAGCCATAGCGGCGGCAGACAGCGCAGTTTCGCGCCGGGTAAAGGGCGAGCCGCTGCAATACATTTTCGGCAGGTGGGAGTTCTACGGCTATCCGTTTTATGTGGGTGAAGGCGTTCTGATACCCCGCCCGGAAACGGAGCTGCTTGTTGATATCGCTGCCGGACTTATAGGACGCGGGAGCGTGATGCTCGATCTGTGCAGCGGTACGGGCTGCATACCGGTGAGCATCGCACTTAAAACCGGGGCGAAGTGTTACGCGGTGGAGCTGTACGACGCGGCTTTCTCGTATCTCGGACGCAATATCGCGATGAACGGCGCGGACGTTACCGCTGTGCAGGCGGATGCCTGCGACGGGACGCTTTTCGGGGAAATGAAGTTCGATCTTATAACGTCGAATCCGCCGTATCTTACGGAGAACGAAATGTGTTCGCTGATGCGTGAGGTGGCTTTTGAGCCGGAGACAGCGCTTGCGGGCGGTGATGACGGGCTTTATTTCTACCGCCGTATAATACCTTCGTGGTCGGTGAGGCTCGCGGAGGGCGGAGCGTTCGCAGTGGAGATCGGTGAAACGCAGGGTGAAGCTGTGGCGGAGATAATGAGATCCGCAGGTCTCAAACCGCGGATAATAAAGGATTACTCCGGTCTGGACAGGGTGGTCCTGGGGTCGCACGATACATGATCATTAGCTTTATGGGGCGCAGTCAGACAAATGAGGTATAAATGTCTGAATTTCGGACAGACGACCCTGTTATGCCAAAATTTCGGTCAGTTTACCTTACCGTGTATGAGTTTTATACACGGACAGGTAAGCTGACCGTTTTATTTTTGCCGAAACGGTGATATAATGCAGTTGTAAACAAAAACAAATGGTCTCACAGACCGGGAGGCGGTAAATATGATGAGATCGGTAGCATCTATGAGAACAGCAAAAATAGGCTATATCGTAATGTCGGCGCTGCTTATGGCGGCGGGAGTCATACTCGCTGCCGCACCGGACACTCTTGCTTCGGCAATGTGTACAGCGCTCGGTATTGCTTCCGCTGTATTCGGTGCGGTAAAGATAGCCGGCTACTTCTCGAAAGACCTGTTCAGGCTCGCGTTTCAGCATGACCTTGCGGAGGGCATACTGATGATGATCCTCGGAGTCACGGCGGCAGTACGGCCGGAGATGTTCCTCGGGTTCATAGGCGTGGTATTCGGAGTATGCGTGCTTACCGACGGGCTGCTGAAAATACAGACGGCTATCGACGCAAGAGTGTTCGGAGTAAGCAAATGGTGGCTGATACTCGCGGCGGCGGTCGCGGCGGATATTGCGGGATTCTTCCTTATAATCAATCCCGTTGACAGCGCTTCGGTGCTTGCGGTGATACTCGGCATAACGCTTTTCATGGAGGGCCTGCTGAACCTTGTAACAGTCCTGGTAGCGGTTAAGATAGTAAAAAATCAGCTGCCGGACGACATCATCACGGTAAACGCGGCGCATACACGCTGAGAATAAAAGAAAGGGTATGATAAGATGAAATTTGCAAATGCGGTAGTTAAGTACCGGGTGCCGATCGTCATAATAAGTCTTGTGCTTATGGTGCCGGCGCTGCTCGGTATGATCGGAACAAGGATCAACTACGATATGCTCGACTACCTGCCGTCGGACATGGACACGGTAAAGGGACAGGAAGAACTGATGAACGAATTCGGCAAGGGTGCCTTCTCCTTCATAGTCGTGGAGGATATGCCGGATAAGGACGTAGCGGCAATGGCGGAACGTATAAAGACCGTTGAACACGTCGATACCGTCCTGTGCTGGCAGGATATGGCAGACATCACGATGCCGAAGGAATTCCTTCCCGAAAAGGTATATAAGGCATTCAACAACGGAAATGCCACGATGCTGGCAGTATTCTTTGACAGCTCCACATCGGCGGACGTTACAATGGAAGCAATAAAGAATGTCCGTTCGATAGCCGGAGAGCAGGCTTTCGTCTCCGGAATGTCGGCTCTGGTCACCGACCTCAAGGATCTCTGCGAAAAGGAAGAACCGATATATGTCGGCATAGCGGTAATTCTCGCGTGCCTCGCAATGATGATCTTCCTCGACAGCTGGCTGGTGCCGTTCGTATTCCTCGGAAGCATCGGAATGATGATACTTATGAATCTCGGCTCCAACTATTTCATGGGTGAGATATCCTACATCACCAAGGCGCTTTCCGCGGTTTTGCAGCTCGCCGTGACGATGGATTACTCGATATTCCTCTGGCACAGCTACAATGAAAAGCTGAAAACGGCAGGCGACAACAAGCAGGCAATGGCGGAAGCGATACACGAAACGCTCACCAGCGTTCTCGGAAGCTCGGTAACTACCGTTGCGGGATTTATAGCTCTCTGCTTTATGTCCTTCACTCTCGGCGCAGACCTCGGTATAGTAATGGCAAAGGGTGTCTTGTTCGGAGTGCTCGGCTGTGTAACGGTGCTCCCGTCGCTGATACTTCTTCTCGACAAGCCGCTACAGGCTACCAAGCACCGCTCACTGATACCGGATATGAGCAGACTTTCGGCAGGTATAACAAAGATATTCCCCGTATTCATCGCGGTATTTGCGATACTTCTTTTCCCCGCTTACTACGGATACAGCAAAACAAATGACGAGGTCTACTACGATCTCGGCGAGTGTCTGCCGAAGGATATAGACTATGTGATAGCGAATACGAAGCTCCGTGAGGATTTCGACCTCGCGACCACGCACATGCTGCTCGTTGACGCGGATACACCCTCAAAGGACGTCCGCTCGATGATCGGCGAAATGGAAAAGGTCGACGGAGTCAAATATGTGCTCGGACTTGAAAGCGTGATCGGCTCGGCGGTGCCTGAGGAGATTATACCGGACAGACTGAAGGAAACGCTTGTGAGCAACAAGTGGGAGCTTATACTCGTGAACTCGGAATACAAGGTAGCGAGCGACGCGGTCAACGCACAGCTCGATGATCTGAACGCAATACTCAAAAAGTATGACGAGGGCGGTATGCTGATAGGCGAAGCGCCCTGCACCAAGGATATGATCGAGACCACGGGTCATGATTTCCAAGTCGTAAGCGCGGTATCGGTACTCGCTATATTCGTTATAATCGCGGTCGTTGAAAAATCCGCTTCTCTGCCGTTCATTCTGATAGCGGTAATAGAGCTCGCAACGTTCATCAACCTCGGACTTCCGCACTATATGGGACAGTCGCTCCCGTTCATCGCTCCTATCTGCATCAGCACTATCCAGCTCGGCGCTACTGTCGATTACGCGATACTGATGACCACCAGATACAAGTCGGAGCGCATAGCCGGTGCTGACAAGCTCGGCGCGGTAAGAACGGCGCTGACCACTTCGATACCGTCGATAATCGTAAGCGGCATGGGCTTGTTCGCGGCGACATTCGGAGTTGCGGTATATTCAGATATAGATATAATAAGCTCGATGTGTATGCTTATGGCAAGGGGCGCGGTGATAAGCATGGTATGCGTAATATTCATACTGCCGGCACTGCTGCTCCTGTGTGACGCTCTGATAAGACACACGACACTGGGAATGAACAGCACAGACACAAAAGAACATCACAGCCATATCGGAAGGCTGCTGCACAATCATTGAGATCCCGTCTCACCCCGCTCCGCTTCCTGAAAAAGTGGAGGGAAAACAAATGTATATTGCTGAAAGGAAGATAACTATGAAACAGTCACTTATTAAGAAAATATCATATATCGCCTGCTGCACAATGCTTGCGGGTGCGGTCGGAGCAACGGCAGCCTACGCCGTAAACGAGAGCGCAAACGAAAATTCGGAGGAAGCGCAGCCTGAAACAGCAGCCGAGGCTCCCGCCGAAGAAAATGAACCGCAGAAGGACGAGACCGTATATGTGCTTGCGGACGCAAACGGCAGCACAAACAGGATCATCGTAAGCGATCATCTGACCAATGCGGATCACAGCGCGGTAATGTCGGAGGAATCCATTCTGCGGGATATAGAGAATGTCAAGGGCGACGAGACCTTCACCGAGAACGGCGGTGTAAGGACGTGGAACGCGGGCGGCAATGATATCTACTACCGCGGTACATCGGACGAGGAGCTTCCTATCGGCATAAAGGTAAGCTACAGGCTCGACGGAAACGAGATCTCCGCAGACGAGCTCGCCGGAAAGAGCGGAAAGGTCACCATCAGATTCGATTATACGAACAACAAGTCCGAAGAAAAGATCATCAACGGGGAGAGGACTGAAATATATGTACCGTTCGCGGCTGTGACCGGTATGATGCTCGACAACGACAAGTTCCGCAATGTTGAGGTAACAAACGGCAGGATCGTCAACGACGGTGACCGTACATTCATCATAGGCACCGCGTTCCCCGGTCTTGCGGAAAGCCTTGGCGCGGAGGATAACGGAAAGATCAGTATTCCCGGATATTTCGAGGTGACTGCGGAAGCAACGGATTTTGAGCTTATGAATACCGTTACGATAGCGACTAACGAGTTGTTCAATGATATAGACCTTGATCTCGGCGATTCCGAAGCTACTCTTACCGAAGATATCGACAAGCTCAGTGATGCGATGAACAGCCTTATCGACGGTTCTGACAAGCTCCATGCCGGTCTGAGCGAGCTGCTTGAAAAGTCCTCGGCTCTGACCGACGGTACGGGTGCGCTTTATGAGGGCGCAGGCAGGCTGAACAGCGGTCTTGCGGACGCGAAAAACGGTGCGGCGCAGCTTTATGTCGGCTCCGGCAAGCTGTCCGAAGGGCTTGACACTCTTTCGTCCAACAGCGCGGCTCTGACCGCAGGTTCCGAGCAGGTATTCGGTTCTCTGCTGGATATCGCGAATACACAGCTTGAAGCTGCGGGTATCACGGGTCATAAGCTCACGATAGACAACTATGCCGAGACACTCGATAAGATCATAGCCGCCCTTGACGAGGACAACGTGATAAAAACGGCGCAGGATACAGCAATGCAGCAGATAACAGAGGCTGTCGAAGAGAAACGCTCCGTGATCGAAGCGGAAGTAACCAAGGCAGTAAAGGAGCAGGTAAGCGAAAAGGTAAACGAATCTGTCAGGGCGGCAGTTGCGGAAAAGGTAAATGAAGCCGTAAGAGAAAAGGTATTCGAGGGAGTTCTCGCATCGCAGGGTATGACAAAGGTGCAGTACGAACAGCGCATAGAAGCCGGTCTTATCGGTGAGGACGTACAGAAAAAGATAGAAGCCGCTGTTGACGCGCAGATGCAGACAGCGGAAGTAAAGGCGCAGGCAGAAGCGGCGCTTGAACAGCAGATGCAGTCCGCAGAAGTGAAGGCGCAGGCGGAAGCGGCACTTGAACAGCAGATGCAGTCGGACGAGGTAAAGGCGATAATCGCGAAGACCACAGATGAAAAGGCAGCGGAGCTTATCGAGGAGAATTACGCTTCCGAGGAAGTACAGAGCAAGATAAAGGAAGCGGCAGTTTCGGCAAAAGCGGGCGCATCCAAGCTGATCGAGCTCAAAGCGCAGCTTGACAGCTACAATACGTTCTATACCGGACTTGCGGCATACACAGACGGTGTTGCGCAGGCAGCGGACGGCGCAAAGCAGATAAACAGCGGTCTCGGTGAGCTTTCGGAAGGTACCGTTCAGCTTGCTGACGGTTCACAGCAGCTCTATGACGGTATTGCGCAGCTTAACGGCAGCGTTCCCGCCCTCATAGACGGCATAACACAGCTCGACGACGGATCCGGACAGCTTGCCGACGGCTGCAGGGAATTCAACGAAAAAGGCATCACAAAACTGACAGACCTTGTTGACGGCGATCTCGGAAGCCTTGTTGAACGTTTAAGAGCTGTCTCCGGGGTATCAAAGAACTACGAGACATACACCGGCGGCACCGGCTCCGTAAAGTTCATCTACCGCACAGACGCGATAGAGAAAGCCTGAGAGATGATATCAGGCTCCTTTATGACAGGATTCGCGCAGGATGATACTTAATGTCTGCTCATCAGCCAACAAATTGCTTCATAGCGCAGCTTGAAGCAATTTATTGGCTGCAAAAGTGCAAGGAAAATTTATATATTTTAGGATTATCCTTGCACTTTTGTTCGTCCGAAGGACGAAATGAGCTTGACATCAAGGAATGTGTCCGTTGTTTAAATGCACCGCAGGCGCATTTAAACAACATCTGAAAATCTGTTTTGCAGATTTTCAGCCAATAACTGCCAAAAGGCAGTTATTGAGGACACATTACTTACAAAGACCAACTTTTGACAGACAGCCTGTTGTCTTTTGACAGCAGGCTGTTTTTATAGTTCATGATAAACGAATTTAATCATTGACAATACAGACAGGACATAGTATAATGTTAAGGTATGCAATTAAAGGAGTGGATATAATATAGACATTCTCGTTTTTATCGTGAACAGTATCCTGCTCGGTGTCGGGCTTGCAATGGACGCGTTCTCCGTATCCCTTGCAAACGGACTTAACGAGCCGGGAATGAAGCGCGGAAAACATTTTCTCATAGCCGGAACATTCGCGTTCTTTCAGGCGGCGATGCCGATGATCGGCTGGGTCTGCGTTCATACGATCGTGACCGTATTTTCGGCGTTTGAGAGCTTTATACCGTGGATAGCACTCGGACTTCTGCTGTTCATCGGCGGCAAGATGATATTCGACGGCATCTCGGGAAAGGACGAAAGCGAAGAGAATGTCGGCGTAGGATTTGCAGCACTTATGGTGCAGGGCATAGCGACTTCTATAGACGCGCTTTCCGTCGGCTTCACAATAGCGGATTACGATGTGTGGTCGGCGCTCGCGGCCGCCCTCATAATCGCGGCTGTTACGCTGGTCATCTGTATGGCGGGGCTCGCGATAGGCAGAAAATTCGGTACAAAACTCGCCGGAAAAGCACAGATACTCGGCGGTGTCATACTTGTCGGCATCGGCATAGAGATATTTGTGAGCGGAGTTTTTTTCAAGTAAGGAAGGGCTGAATGAAGCGCAGGACGTTTATTATAATCATGGCGGCGGTGCTGCTGTTTATATGGGGACATTCGATGATACCGCAGTCACGTTCAGCGGAGGAGAGCCTCGGAATGATGATATTTTTGCAGAAAATACTCGATTTTCTGCATATCCCCATTCACCTCACCGACCATATTGTGCGAAAGCTCGCCCATATTACCGAATATGCGGGAGCAGGTCTGCTGCTCGGACTGTATTTCCTGCCGCGGGTGAACGAGGACGGCAGCATAAAAGAAAAGCTGAAAAGCGCGGCTGTGCCGTTCGGAGCAGGGCTTTTCATCGGCTTTATCGACGAGAGCGTGCAGATGTTCTCCGGCCGCGGAGCGCTTGTCTCCGATGTATGGGTCGATTTTTCCGGAATAAGCATAGGAGTTGTCCTGTCTGTCATAATTTTGCTGATAATAAGAAAGAACCGCTGAACTACATGACGTAGTAAATGCGGTTCTTTTGATTTATTGTCTGTCTGAATGAAAAGCCTTTACATATCTATCTTGATTATCTCATCAAATCCGAGGCTTTTGGTGCGGGAATAGATCTTATCGACCTTTTTCGGGTTCGGAACAAGGATAAGCGTTACATCAGACTCGGCTTCAAGCTCCGAAGACCTGGCTATCGCTTCGAGGACAGCGTCTTCTTTATAAAGGATAGCGGTCTTGCGGCGGGAACCTGCGAGTGTGATGTTGTTCTCGGTCACTATCGAGAAAATGCGCTCAAAGCCTATCGAAAAGCCTACCGCGGGGATATTCTCGCCGGTGAAGCGTCCGATAAGTCCGTCATAGCGTCCGCCGCCCGCGACCGTGCCGCCGAATTTCTCGCTTGCGACCTCGAATACCGTTCCCGTATAGTAGCCCTGCCCGCGTACAAGCGACGGGTCGTATACTACCGAGTAATCGTCCGAGAGTCTGTTTGAAGTTTCGATTATGGTTTTCAGCGACGCTATTATCTCCTTTGCGCCGTCCGAGCAGTATTCCGACATGGCATCAAGGGTTATGCTGTCCTTTTCAAGCAGCGAGCGCAGCGCGGTTATCGCGCTTTCCGGCATCTGCTTTTCGCGAAGCTCTTCGGAAACACCGTCCGCGCCAATCTTGTCGAGCTTGTCAAATGTCACCGATACGGTATCGAGAGAATCTTCTGGGAATCCCATTGTCTTCAGTGAATCGCGAAGTATGCGGCGGTCGTTCACCCGGACGGTGAACGCGCCAATGCCTATCCTGCCCAGTGCCTTTGCGGTAACGGAGATAAGCTCGATCTCCGAGCATATCGAATCGGAGCCGAGTATGTCTATATCGCACTGTACGAATTCACGAAGTCTGCCTCTCTGCGGCCGCTCGGCGCGGTAGACCTTGTCTATCTGAATGCACTTGAACGGATTCGGCAGGCTGTTGCGGTTGTTTGCGTAGTATCTTGAAAGCGGGAGAGTAAGGTCGTACCGAAGTCCGAGGTCGCACAGTTCCTTCTCGTCAACGGGTGTTTTTTCAAGCGCAGACGCGAGCTTTTCGCCGCGCTTGAGTATCTTGAATATCAGATTGAGGTTGTCACCGCCGTCGCTTTTATCAAGGTTTTCCGCGCTTTCTATCGCGGGAGTGTATATCCTTGTAAAACCGCACTTCGTATATGTATCAAGTATCAGCGACATGAGTCTGTCTCTCTGTGCAGCCGCTTCCGGCAGGTATTCCTGCATTCCCTTCTGTGGTTTTATGTTCAATGTTTTTTCGTCCTTTCCGATATTGTTATTCTATTATTATATCACCCTGCGGCGGTCAAGTCAACCATGAAAGGAAAAAATATTGCCTAAAGTATTCCCGCAGAGATGATTACACCCTTTAACTTATCCGGCAACGGTAAATAGTATAAATAAACTCTGTTGATATCCGGAAAAATCTGTCATAGAGTACAATTTTTGAATTACTCTGTTGACAAAACGGCAGTGATGCTGTATAATGTACAGGTAAATCATATTTGGAAGCGTATCGAAGTGGTCATAACGGGCCTGACTCGAAATCAGGTAGCCCTCACGGGCTCGTGGGTTCGAATCCCACCGCTTCCGCCAGAACCGCCCTTATTTCAGCCGGCGGCTGAAATAAGGGCGGTTTTACAGACAGCCGTACAATACCGTGCAGGCTTCCTGTGCGGTTTGTTTTGTGTTTTACAAGAATTAACGGAGGAGAAAAGTATGAAGAAAAACAGAATAATCAGCATAGCGTGCTCTTTGCTGACGGCTCTGACAATGCTTGCGGTAAACGCTTCTGCGTACATCGAGGTCGTTTCGGGTCCGTCGTCCTATCTTGACAATGACGATTCGCAGTGGATGATAGAGCTCGGTGAAGGCGACAAGGAGTATATCAGAGATATCACAAAGATCGAAATGGTAATTTCGATAGCGGGTGATGCCGACCTTTACTACAGTGAGATCAAGAACGGTGTTCCGAACGGTGATTTCACCGGATTCGTGGGACTCGGCGCATTTGTAGAGGGTACGAACGTTTCCAATCAGTTCTGGCAGCAGTACGATTTCAAATCCCTGCTTGAAACTGCCGGCGACAGCAAGCATGCGGGCATAAAGAGTCTCGGCGGCAACAAATATATGTTCACCGCAAGTCTGGACGGTATCAAGGTATCCCCCACGGCAAGCGATGCTACCATATCCCTGAAGGACTGGGGCAACTTCTCCCCCGATTACCGTTTGGCAGTCGAGGAGATGACCGTTTACGGCCCCGACGGCAGCGCTGTCATTCACTCTGACAGAAACGGCAACCTGACGTTCAGCGGTACTGCTGCGGTAACAACAGCCGAAACAACTGCTGAGACTACAGCCGAAACGACCGTGACCACCGAAGAGACAACAACTGAAACGACAACAGAGGCAACTACCGAAGCGACAACAGAGACGACCGAAGCGGCAACAGAAGAAACAACTGCCGAAACGGCTTCGGAAGAAACAACGGCTGCGACAACGACTTCGGCAGCAACTACCACTGCGGCTCCCGCTGCAACAGAAGCGGAGACCACATCTGAAGAACTTGCGGCAACGGAAGCTGCTGCGGCAGATGCTCCGGCGCAGACGACAGCTGCGGCTCCCGCAAACGCTTCAAACACGGATTTCGGTTCCCGCGATTCTTCGCTTCTCATAGTGGGAATAGTTGCCGGTGTAGTTATCATAGCTCTGATAGTTGCTATTGTAATGGTAATGGGCAAAAAGAAGAAATAAGCAGTACATTTGCGGGAATACTTTATATAAAGCAGGAAAGCGAAAAGGAGATAATATTATGGAAATTATAGCTGCGGCGATGAACCCCGCGACCGGCACAAGCCTGCCGATACCCCTGTTTATAATATCGGGCGTTGTGCTTGTGGGCTGCGTGGTCTTCGCGATAGTTTCAAAGAATATGAAAAACAAGAAAAACAAAAACGGTAAACCGAAAAAGAAATAAGAATTGTGCGGTATGGCGATGATGCGCTGTACCGCACTTTTTCTCCGCGTATATATCTACTGCCGCCTGAGCAGGCATTTTCCGTTCTCGTCTATGAGGATCACCGTCTTTTCAAAGTACGCATTGACTGCGTTTTCCGGTTCCGCGTAACGCTTGTCGCACAGGACGGTAATGCCGTTGATATCGTATTCGGCAGACTTCTTATAACCGGAATATACCGCTATGTCGTGTCCTCCGTAAACGGGAGCGGAAGCCGCGTCTGTCAGCACGACTGTCACACCGTTTATTTCCATGCATACCGCGTCCTCGTATATCTCGGCGCGGTATCTCCCGGAAATGTCGTAAACATTTTCGCGGTTCCCGGGGAAGCGTTTTTCTATTGCTTTTATCGACGCGAAAGCGTCCGAATACATCTCGGAACGCTTCTTTTCCGTTATGATACAGAGCAGTGACAGCCTTTCGCCGCCGTGTGCCGCAAGTGTATCATAAGCAGCGGAGGACAAATGGCGGTTGATGTCCGACGCAAATGCCGAGATCCCCGCATCGTCCGATACCGATACAAGGAAATCGCTGCCGTCGGAATATACCGCTATCTCGGTTATGCCGGCACGGGTGACCTTGTGCGCGGTAAGAGCTCCGGCAAGCACACAAATGCATATTATGACACCGGCGGCGCATATATGACCGCCTTTTTTCATGCGGCGTGACAGGATAACAACGGCTGTTATAAAAATGGCGGTGACTGCCGTGAACGGAAGCATGACCGCTTCGTCCGCCGCGATGTAGCTGTACCGCAGACCGCCGATAAAGCGTATAACAGCAGCTGCCGCGCTCAGGATAACGCCCGCTGCGGGAAACAGCAGCCCCGCAGCCGCTCCGCCTGTGAGGGCGGTGAGTACAGCCGCGGACATTATTACTGTAAAGAACGGGAATATGACTATGGATGAGAATACCGAAACGAGCGATATGCCGCCGAAAAGCAGCGAGGACACCGGAACGGTGCTGAGCGACGCGCACAGGCATACCACTGCGGCTTCCGCTTTCTGCGGGAGCCTGCCGTAACGCAGCCGGATAAGCACGCACAGGCGCGGAGCCATAACTCCCGCCCCGAAAGTACCGCATACCGACAGCAGAAGTCCCGGATCCCTGCACGCGTACGGCTCCGCGAGCAGTATAAGCAGGACTGCCGCACCGAGGGCGTTCAGAGTCGATTTGCCGCGCCGGAAAAGGTATGAACCGTAATTTATAACAAGCATGACCGCGCTTCTGCATACCGAGGGCTTCGCTTCAAAGAACACGATGAACACCGCCGATAAGATCACTGCCGAAACAAAGCATATTATATTCCTGTTTTTCCTTGAAAAGCTGCCGATAAACGAAACAACGGTAACGACTATGACCGAGATATGCAGACCGGATACGGCGGTCATGTGCGAAAGTCCGCTGCGCAGTACAGCATCCGACATATCCGCACTTAATCCGCTCCTGTCTCCGAAGCACATCGCGAGCATCAGACCGCTCTCGTCGCCGGTTAGATATCTGCGCACGTTCTCCCGCAGATATGCCGAGTACCTCGAAAGTGCGGAAAGTGCCGGGTCTCCGCGGGAGGTTATCGCCGCTCCGCTTACATAAGAGCGGGCGAAAACACCGTGAGAATAGCTGTAATCGGAGTTGTATGAGGCGGAAACAACAGGTTCGGACAGCTTTACGGAAATATCCGCGGTATCGCCTGCCCGCATTCCGATATCCGGATAATAAAACGAGATATTCAGCGGAACACCGTCCGCTTCGCAGCGCGCGGTAACATAAACGGAGTCGTTCTCCGGGCTTGATACGGATACTATACTTGCTTCGGTTTCGTATGTATTTCCGAAGAGGCGGGTGACAGGCTCGATGAATATAACGGAGTATATACCGTAAAAAGTGAATGCCGCAAAGCCTGCCGCACAAACAAAAGCGGCAGTCCTGCGCGAAAAACAGCGCAGAACTGCCGAAGCCGCGATGAGACCGATTGCGGAAACGAACGCAGCCGTACTTCCGAGATATGACGACAATACAAATGCCGAGAAAAATATCGTACCGACGACTGCGAGTCTGTTTCCTGTCACGCGATCACTTCTGTCCGAAAAGACCGCCGATAGCGTCCGCAATGTTGGAAACGCCGAGCTTTGCCTTAACGCCGGCGATAACGTTGTTGATGATATCGTCGGGAAGGTCGATGCCGAGTACCTTCTCTACCGCTCCAACGGGGTTTGTCTTGAACTCCTCCGCGATAGAGGGGTCGCTCTGGATCTTTGCCACAACTTCGTCGATCTTTGCCTTGATGTCCATGATTGATTTCTCCTTTTCTATTATATGCGGCCTGACCGCTTATTGACCGTTGTTTTTCGCGGGTATTCTGTAATACGTCTTTGCAAGGTCTTTCATATACGCCGCGTTCTTTTCGGTAAAATGCTTCTTTTCCGCACGCCACTTCCAGTTTCCGCCGAGAGTTGAAGGAATATTCATTCTCGCGCGGTCGTCAAGTCCGAGGATATCCTGCATAGGCACGACCGCAAGTCCTGTTTCGCTCTTGTAGAGCTCCCGTATCATCGTGCGGTTTATCTTCTCGAACGGCAGAGGCTTAAGGTATTTGCGGCACATAGCGCGGCTCTGCTTGTCGGCTGATCTGTACCAGCCCACAACAGTGGAGTTGTCGTGCGTTCCGGTGTAGCAGACGCTGTTGCGCGGATAGCGGTGCGGAAGATGATCATTGTCTTCGGAATCCGGATTGAATCCGAACTGGAGCACTCTCATTCCCGGAAAGCCGGATTCTTTGAGCAGCACCTTAACGCTGTCGAATATGTCGCCAAGGTCTTCGGCTATTATCGGAGCGTCACCTATCTCCTTCTTAACCGCGTTCCAGAGGTCCATTCCGGGTCCCTGTTCCCACTTGCCGTTTATCGCTGTCAGCTCTCCCGCAGGGATAGCCCAGTAGGTGTCGAACGCGCGGAAGTGATCTATACGGACAATGTCATACATCTTCAGCGCCTTGCTGATGCGCTTTATCCACCATTTATAGCCGTCCGCTTTCATCGCGTCCCAGTCATACAGCGGGTTCCCCCAGAGCTGGCCTGTCGCGGAGAAGTAATCCGGCGGAACTCCCGCGACGCGCTTCGGACGCTTCTCGGTATCCATTTCAAACAGTCCCGTATTCGCCCAGATGTCCGAGCTGTCGGGCGCTACATATATCGGGATGTCTCCGATTATCTTAATGCCGTTGTTGTTGGCGTAGCTTTTAAGCCTGTCCCACTGCCTGTAAAAAGTGTACTGCACGAATTTCCAGAATCCGATATCCTTTTCGTGCTTCTCCGCCGCCGCTTCGAGAGCTTCCGGTCTGCGCAGACGAAGTCCTTCCTGCCATTCCGTCCATGAGAAGTTGTTGTTTTCCTCTTTCAACGACATAAACAGAGCGTAATCGTCCAGCCAGAACGCCTCGCTCTTTATGAACGCAAGATATCCCGGGTCTTCCTCAAATTTCGTGAACGCGAGCTTCAGCAGTGCCATTTTGCTGCGGGAGACCTTTTCGTAATCAACGAACGAAGGGTCGGCTCCGTAGTCTGCTTCCTCACATATCTTCTGATTGAGCAGTCCGCTTCGCACAAGGTCGTCAAGGTCGATGAGCAGCGGATTCCCCGCAAAGGTTGAGAATGACTGATATGGAGAATCCCCGTACCCGGTAGGACCGATAGGGAGCACCTGCCAGTATTCCTGTCCCGCTTCAATGAGCCAGTCTATGAACTTTTCAGCCTGTTCGCCGAATGTCCCTATCCCGTAGGGCGACGGCAGGCTCGTTATGTGCATCAGCACGCCGCAGCTTCGCATATCGTAATTCTCCTGTATAGGTTTGCTTGTTAGATTGTCCCCATATCAGATATTATACCATTTTTTTCGCGTTTTGTAAAGAGCTGTATAATTTTTATCCCGCCTGCATTTTTACCGCTGCGTGTGGGGGAAGAAAACGGATAATATCTACTTGACATTAACCGGCAGGAAGTTATATAATACTATCAGCGAAAAAGAAAGGAATTACTGCCATGAAATACACCGATATCATTACACTTGTGCTTTCCCCTCTTGCAACAAACTGCTATATCGTGCCGACCGGAGCGGGCGAAGCCGTTGTCATCGACCCTGGCGACAACGGGGACGAGATACTCGCGAGAGCGGCGGAAGCGGGACTTACGATCAAAAAAATACTGCTTACCCACGGTCATTTCGACCACATGGGAGCGGCAGACTTTGTGCGCGAAAAAACAGGCGCACCGATATATATCCATAAGACGGACGAGTGCCTGCTGTCTGACGCGGTCAAATCGCTGGCGTTCTTCTGTCCCGGCAAACCTTTTACAGCCTGCACTGCCGATGTCCTGCTCGATGACGGCGACACGATAGCGCAGGGGGATATTACATTTACGGTAATGCACACTCCCGGACATACGGCGGGAAGCGTCTGCTTCCTGTGCAGCGATGAGGACGGCAGGGATATAATGTTCGCGGGTGATACGTTATTCAAGGACAGCATCGGGCGCAGCGACACATATTCGGGTGACCCGCGCGTTCAGGCGGAAACACTGGATAAGATAAAGGCGCTGGATAAGGACTATATCATCTATACCGGTCACGGCGCATCCACAACACTGTTCACGGAGAAGAAGTATAATCCGTTTATCGCTGATTTTGTGTGAAAGGAGCGGCAGAATGACGTTTGAGGAAGCTGAAAAGAGCATAGTGCCGGGAAGGTACCGTCATTATAAGGGCAGCGAATATGAGGTGATCGGTGTGTCGCGTCATTCGGAGACTCTCGAACCGATGGTCGTTTACAGAGCGCTTTACGGAGATCACGGATTATGGGTGCGTCCGGCGCAGATGTGGAACGAGACGATCGATGATGCCGGAACACTGCGTTTTACGAAAATATGACCGGTGCGGCGGATGACTCCCCCGCCGTAGGCGGGGAGAGAGTCCGAAAGTAGTATTACAATAAAATTTTATCAAAATAATATTGACAAACAACTCTGTATGCTTTATAATGTTATACGGTATCTATGGGGTATTAGCGCAGTTGGGAGCGCACAACACTGGCAGTGTTGGGGTCAGGGGTTCGAATCCCCTATACTCCACCAGCGGGGAACGCCCCGCGGCGAATCCGCCTATGGTTTTCCGTAGGCGGGTTATTTATTCACCCGTATCACCAGAGTTATCATAAAATCTAAACCGTTCGGTACAGACAGCGGGGAACGCCCCGCGGCGAATCCGCCTATGGTTTTCCGTAGGCGGGTTATTTATTCACCCG
>CACZGM010000015.1 GCA_902780695.1 uncultured Ruminococcus sp.
TTGGCTATGAAATACAGCTGTCGTGGGCGGCGACCCGCCGCAAAATGAAAAGTGGTATCTTATTCAAACACTGCATTTCAGCCTTTGCCCGACATTCGGATTGGCTATGAAATACACTGTCGTGGGCGGCGACCCGCCGCAAAATGAAAAGTGGTATCTTATTCAAACACTGCATTTCAGCCTTTGCCCGATATTCGGATTGGTTATGAAATACAGCTGTCGTGGGCGGCGACTCGCCGCTTATTTTACGATAAAGTCGGAGATAGCTTCTTCAAACTCGGATGTATCCTCGTCGGTATGAGCTACGAGCTTCAGCTCCTTGGAGAGATCTACATTCCCATTATGGACTTTGCATCTATGGCGTATCTTCCGGAGATAAGGTCGATATCGAAATCAAATCCCATTACCGTAGCAACAAATCTTTTAACATCTTCAATAGTAACTATTCTTACATTATATTCTTTCATACTCTCATTTCCTTTCTTTTGTTCTGCACATTATTTCTCTTTTATCTTTTCTTTCTGTTAAATACGGATCACTTTCTTACTATATGCTCCGCTACATCATCAAGGAAATCTGTCTTGTCGCTGTGTACCGTCATTTCTATTTCGCGTCCGAGATCAAGACTGAATATTCCCATTATAGATTTACCGTCAACTGTATATTTACCCAGCGAAAGATCAATGTCATAGGAATACATATTCGCTTTCTTTACGAAATCTTTGACATCATCGATACTTACAAGCTTAACTATCGCCTTTATCATTCTTTCCACCGTTCCTTTTCCGTATCTTGATTATATAATAGCAGAAAAAATTTGAATGTCAAGCCTTTAAAACGAATTTCGGAGTTTTTGGTGGATTTATTAATTCAGCCAAAATATTTTTGTTACATTTGCACAATACAGGAGTTGTCGAATTATGAAATATGCTATAATAACCTTCGGCTGCAAAGTCAACCAATACGAGAGTACCGCTATCGACAATGCCATGCGAGGTGCGGGATTTGAATACTGTGACTTGCCGGAGAACGCAGATATCGTGATCGTGAATTCCTGCTCCGTGACCGAGAACGGTGATAAAAAAGCAAAGCACGCAGTGCGCAGCGCTAAAAAGCAAAGTGCAGACACTATCGTCGTCCTTACAGGATGCTTCCCGCAGGCATTTCCCGAAGCAGCAGCACAGTGCGGAGCAGATATCGTCTGCGGAACCGCACACCGAGCCGGGATACCGGAGCTTATCCGCGCATTTACCGAAAAACGGGATATCTGTCCCGATATGACACTCCCGGCCGCATTCGAGGAACCGGAAATGCCGAAAACTACCGGCAAGACACGGGCGTTCATAAAGATCGAGGACGGCTGTGACCGCTACTGTTCCTATTGCGTGATACCTTATGCACGCGGAAAAGTGCGTTCACGCGGTCTTGAAGCAATAGAACGGGAGGCAAGGCTGTGCGCGGCAGAGGGTCACCACGAGGTCGTGCTTGTCGGTATCAACCTGTCCCGTTATGGTTCGGATATCGGGCTTGACCTTGCTGACGCGGTGAATGCCGCTTCCCTGCCCGACGGTATCGTGCGGGTGCGGCTTTCGTCCCTTGAACCTGAGCTTATGACATCCGAGCTGATCGAAAAGCTGGCTGCGAACAAGAAGCTCTGTCCGCATTTTCATCTTTCGCTCCAAAGCGGCTGTGACGCTACTCTCAAACGCATGAACAGGCACTATACCGCACAGGAATACCTTGATATAGTTAACCGGCTGAAAAGCAGTTTTCCGGATTGTGCGGTGACTACCGACGTTATGGTCGGATTCGCGGGAGAGACTGACGAGGAATTTGCACAGTCCCTCGACTTTGTCCGCAATGCCGGATTCGCACGCGTTCATGTGTTCACCTACTCTGTTCGCGGCGGAACAGCTGCGGAAAAGCGCACAGATCACATTCCCGAACCGGTAAAAGCGGAACGCTACGCGAAAATGTCTGCTTTAGCGGAGACTGTTTATGCTGATTTTCTCGCCTCCAATGTCGGCAAGACCTTCGATGTTCTCATTCAGAAACGCACTTCCCCGGATTTTGCCGCGGGACTTACGCCAAACTATGTTCCGGTGCGCATTTACGGCTCTGACGCAAAAAAACACGATATAGTGCGGGTAAAACTCACGGACGCAGAGAACGGCTGCTGTAAAGGAGAACCCGAGAATGAATCATAATCTGCTGTTTGATCTTGATCAGACTTTGCTCGTCTTCCACGCGTCCGAACGTATTGCGCTGAAAGCTGTAATGGAGAAGATGCATCAGACGTTCACAGAAGATCACTATGCTTTCTTTAAGCAGTGCAATAAGAAACTATGGCTTGAATTTGAAAAAGGAGCGATATCCAAGCCGGAATTGTTTGAAGCAAGGTTCAGATGCCTATTTGAAGAGTACGGCTGCGATACGCACAGCTTGGATCTCCTTAAAATAAACAGCGATTTCATTGACATAATGTCGCAGAACGGCGTATTGATGGACGGCGCGTCCGGATTTATTGAAAAGCTCCGGAAAAGTCTGCCCGATGCACGAATTTATATCGTCACAAACGGCGTTAGAAGAAATGCTATGGGCAGGATAAACTCCACCGGGCTGAAAGATTATATATGCGATGTTTTTGTAAGTGAGTCAATGGGAACAGTAAAACCGTCACGCGAATATTTTGATATCGTAAAAAAGACGATAGGCGACCCGGATGAAACATACATCGTCATAGGAGATTCGCTTTCGTCCGATATGCTCGGAGCCAGAAATTCCGGACTCACAAGCTGCTGGTTCATGCCGGAAGGTGATACGGAAAGCGCGGTAAGAGAATACGCGATAGACTACACCGCTTCCTCTTTCGATGAACTGTATGACATAATAATGAAATGGTCCTGCACCGTATAAAGAAACCGGTGTCCGTCATAATACGGACACCGGTATTTTTCATATTCACATATCTGAATTACGTTCTTACTATATCTCTCCAGTCAAGGTCTCCGCGTTCAAGAGCGTGGATAAGCGCCTCACCCGTAGCAATATTGGTCGCAACGGGGATATTATGCACATCGCTGAGACGCAGCAGCGTCATTTCGTTAGGCTCGTGAGCCTTTGCGCTGAGCGGATCGCGGAAGAAGAAAAGAACGTCGATCTCATTGCAGGAAATACGCGCGGCTATCTGCTGATCTCCGCCCTGAGAACCGCTGAGATATCTCTGGATATTAAGACCTGTGGCTTCCGCAACAAGTTTTCCCGTAGTACCGGTAGCGCAGAGATTATGTCTGCTGAGTACACCACAGTACGCAATGCAGAACTGCACCATAAGTTCTTTTTTTGAATCGTGGGCTATGAGAGCAATATTCAATTATAACACCGCCTTTTATATAAATTATTGGATATCAGTCGATATTAATCGAGAGCGGGACTCTCTCGCCGAGAATTCTTCTCGAAATAGCGTCGTAAGCCTTGAAGCCTGTGCTTCCCTTCGGGAGCGGCTTTCCCTTTGAACCGCATACTCTTATCTCGCTGTCCTCCGGAACAACGCCGATAAGCGGGATACCGACGGTATCCATTACCTCATCAAGGTCATACAGGACTTCCTCATCCTTGAACCTTACCGGAACCTTATTGATGATAAGTCTCTGATTTACGCAGTTCTTGACATAAAGGAAGTCGGAAAGCATCTGTCCGTCTCTTACGCAGACTGTATCCGGCGTGGTTACCATAAGTATGAGATCGGCAGCCTTTATAACGCTGAATACAGAGCTTCCGATACCCGCGGTATCCATGATGATGTAGTCGAAATACTGACGCATCTCTTCACATACGCCGATAACCTTTTCGGGGTTTATCTCGATGAACGGGTTCTTGGTCGCGCAGACGAGGGACAGATTCTCACTTCTGTCAACCTTTGTCGCGGCATTGAGTATATCTATCTTGCCTTCAAGGTACTCACCTATATCATGACGCACATTTCCGTTTATACCGAGAATGATATCCTGGCATCTCAGACCGAAGTCAAGCTCGACGATGAGCGTCTTCTTTCCCTGATACGCAAGACAGGATGCGATATTTGCAGAAGTAGTGGACTTTCCGGTTCCGCCTTTTCCGGCAGTTACAGCAATTATCTGTGACATTACGATTACCTCCGTGATAAAGCTGAATCCGTCATTGAACATGGGTCGCAGCCGAACCGAAACAGCCTTATACATACTCTTTCATATTAACAATTATATTGTATCACATTTTTTTAAATTTTTAAAGTACTTTTTTTAATTTACAAGCAATTTCGTGAAAACTGCAACGAAAAAAGAATATTTGTTTGTGCATCTTGTACAGCAAAAACTCCCTCCGCAGTACAGCAGAGGGAGAAAAAACTATTTTTATTGTTTATCTGCGTTTCCACGGTGAAACGATTATGCCGTTCTCGTCGATATCCGCCTGATAATCGTGATAAATAAAGCAGTCTATGATGTTTCTGACCATATATCTCGAATACTCACCCTTTTCAAGCACTACACCGAAGGCTATCTGGGGATCCTCTGCGGGGTAGTAGCCCATTACCGTGGAATTGTACACGCCCGGAGAACCGGATTCCGGCGTACCCGTCTTTATGGCGACGCTGTACGGCAGCCCGTCAAAATTCCACTTTGCGGAGCCCGTAGGCCAGTTCACAAGTGTCGATACCGCGATCATTCCCTCGCGGACTATACCGAATGCATCGTTCCTGTTCTCGATCGTTCCGGCGATCTGAGGCTCCGTCCTGTACAGCATCCCGTTCATATCGTAATCCCACACGGAGTCTATTACATAAGGCTTGTAACGTACACCGTCGTTGGCAAGTGTCATCGCCTGCACCGCAAGGTGAAGCGGGGTCACCATTGTATCAAGCTGACCGATAGCCGCCTGAAGCGTATTGCCGTTGTCCCAGGGTTCGCCGCGCAGCTTCTCGTACAGCTCCGGTGATGACATCTGCCCGGAAAGTCCGCCGATTTCAAGTCCGAGATCGGTGCCGTATCCGAATTTCGCGGCAAAGCTGTCAAGCTCTCCGATACCGAGCCGTCTGCCGAGATCATAGAAAAAGATATTGCACGACCATTTAAGGCAGTTCACCACATCGTAGCCGAGATGATATCCCGTGCATTTCGGGTGATAGTCGCTGTAGTAGGTATATACTCCCGTGCAGGTACAGCGGGTGCTCCTGTCTATGAGACCGTTTATCAGCCCGTCGGCGGCAGTTATCGTCTTGAATGCCGAGCCGGGACGGTACAGACCGCCGGTGCAGCGGTTGAGCATAGGGCTTCCCTCTATCGCCAGAACGGAAGCGTAATCCTCCACTGACTGCTTCAGATCATAGGTCGGATAATTCGCCATTCCAAGCACCGCACCGGTCTTTGCATCAAGCACGACCACCGCTCCCGCATCGCAGTCGTTTCCCCTGTCCGCGGTGTTGTTCAGCCAGTTTATGTGGTTCGCGAGTATCTCCTGCAGTGTTCGCTGTTCCTCGGTATCTATGGTTATCCTGACGCTGCTGCCGGCAGTGACTTCCTTCGTTATCGCGTCGGATATCGCCGCGCCGTTCTGATCGCGCACAATGGTGCGGACTCCGTTCGTACCGCGCAGGACGCTCTCCATCGCTTTTTCCGTCCCGTACTTGCCTATCGTGTCGTTATAGCCGTACCCGTCGCTTTTCAGCGCGGCATACTCCTCCGGCGATATAGCTCCTACCGCACCGAGAACGTGCGGAGCGCTGTCTGTAATGACGTATTCACGCGTACTTTCCTCAACAGTATCCACACCGGGCAGCTTCATACCGAGTTCTTTTATCCGTATGACAGTTTCCACGGAAACGTCGTCCGCAAGCACAAAGCGGTTCTCATAAGAAAAATCACGCTTTTCCATTTCATAGCGGACCCCGCCGATCAGACGAATCTCCGCACGCGTATATTGATCCGTATCTATACCGTATTTCTTTGCCAAAGCGGAAACGCAGTTGTCCGGTGTAGCGTCGGCGTTTACGATTATGCGGGACTTGAAATCGCGCAGTATATCGGGATCGCTTTCCGTAAACTCAAACGGCTCAGTATAGCTTATCGGAGCGGAATCGTTCCACTCCTCGCCTCCTGAACTCAGCACATTCACCGCCTTGAGCAGTATATCGTTCCTGCTGTCGGCAGGCAGGAACGCTTTTTGCAGTATCACTCTGTAAACGGGACGGTTCGTTGTCATGAGCCGCCCTGCACTGTCAAATATCTGTCCGCGTGTTGCGATTATCTCCTGCGAGGCGGTATAGCTGATCTCGGTCTGCGCGAGGTATTCATCACCCTCGACTATCTGCATCGTGATAAGTCGCACGGTACACAGGAACAGGCAGACGAAAACCAGCAGTATGAGCACTATCCGCCTGATAAGAAGCGTAACGTTCATCAGGTCTTTTCCTCCCGTTCTGCTGTGCTTTCTTCCTCCTGCCCGTCATATATGACATTGACCTCTTCCGTCCGCAGTCTGTATTCAGCCGTTCTCACCAGCAGATACACCGCCGGCGAAAGTATGAACGTTGCTGCTGCCGTAGGAAAAACTGAGGCGAACAGGATATATTCGCCCTTCGGGATATTCCATATCGCGATATTGAACAGGTAATCCATCGCGAACTCAATGACCGTCGCGGCACCTGCAACTACGCAGAAATTGAACAGATTAACACGAATAAGATTGCGTACCAGCAGCGACGAAACGACACATACCGACATCAGCCAGACAGCGCTGAACCCGAAAACAAATCCAAAAGCTATATCAGTCATAAGCCCGCAGAAAAGCGCGAAAATACACGAAGACAGCTCGTCCTCGAACATCGACACGGCTGCGGCAAGCGGAATAAGCAGCACCGGCTGCCACGCGCCGAATATGCCCGCACGCATCATAACATAGAAAAACAAAAGCATAAGCGCAAATATGCACCATTTCGCGAAACGGTACCGCTTTTCGGTGCGTGAGAGCTCCTCGCCAGCCGCTTTGTATCTCATATCACTCGTCCTGCCCCTCAAAACCGGTTATAACAAACACTTTCGTTACCTTGAATACGTCTTCCGCGGGCTGGATCACCGCATGCTTTGTAAGTCCGTTAGCGTCGCTGAAAACGCTCTTTACCGTCCCGAATACAACATCCTCCGGAAATACCGAGCTGCCGGAGGTTATAACAGCATCGCCGGGCTTGATATCGCCGCCCTTCGACACATAGCTCATCAGGCAGTACCCCGCTGCCGCGTATTCAGCATCGTTTTCGGTAATACCGACGGTCTTGCTGCCCGCAGTCATCACTCCGACATTCACGTCGGGCGAAAGTACGGTCTTTACAACAGCGTAATGATCGGATATCTCACTTACAGTTCCTACAAGTCCCACCGACGTGAACACCGGGTCGTACAGCGATATTCCGTCGGCTCTCCCGCGGTCTATCGTAAAGCCGCCGAATATGTCACCTGCATTTCTTGCGGTGACCGAGCACGGCGGTGACCATTTGTAATCGCCGTGAAGCTCCGCTATGCCGAGTATGCTGCGATACTGCTCGTTTTCACTGTCTGTACGCTCCTTTTCGAGTATCTGACCGTACATATCGGTGAGCATCTCTTTTAACTGCTCGTTCTCCGCCTTGTATTTCTGCGCGTTCACAAGGGTGTCGATAGTCTCATCCGTCCAGTCGCTGACCGCTTTTCCCGCAGTGACAAACGGCTGTGCTAACGTTTCGAGCACGCTTCTCGGAAATATTATGTTATTGCCCGATACCGCAGCGTAGATCATTATCCCGAAAACCAGCGCAAAAATGCAGACAATTATCTTGAATCTGGTGCTTTGAAAAAAATCCTTCATATTCTATACTGTTTAAGTCCCGTCACAATTCAGAACCGCGTGCTAAACGCACATAACAATTGTGGATTGTGCATTGTAAATAGTGCATTTATCAAAATACGCTCCGGAGTACACAGCCGGAGCGAATGTGAACGATCAGTAACGGGCATCATCGTCACTGAGTACATCAATGAGCTTGTCGATGTTCTCCAGTACCTTTCCGGTGCCGTCTGCAACGCAGTCAAGCGGTCTTTCCGCGACCTTCACCGGCATACCCGTTTCCCGTTTTATCAGCCTGTCAAGACCTTTGAGCAGCGCTCCTCCTCCTGCAAGCATAATTCCCTGATCTATGATATCCGCGGAAAGCTCCGGCGGTGTCTTTTCAAGTGTGACCTTTATAGCGTCGATAACATGGCTGAGCGGTTCGGCAAGCGCTTCCCTTATCTCCGCGCTCGTTATCGTGATGTTCTCGGGCAGTCCGTTGAGCAGATTCCTGCCCTTTATGTCCATATCCGGCTCGTGGTCTGAATACGGATACGCAGAGCCTATCGTAATCTTTATGTTCTCTGCCGTGCGCTCGCCTATAAGCAGATTGTAGCGCTTCTTGATATAGTTTATTATCGCATTGTCGAACTCGTCACCGGCAACTCTGACAGAACGTGACGTTACTATGCCGCCAAGCGAGATCACAGCGACCTCACTGGTTCCACCGCCGATATCCACTATCATGCTTCCCGTCGGTTCTGCGACCGGGAGACCGGCTCCGATCGCCGCAGCCATTGGTTCCTCGATTATGGAGACTCTCTTCGCTCCCGCGCTCTGTGCCGCTTCTTTTACGGCACGGCGCTCAACCGCAGTGACTCCGGAGGGTATGCATATTATAACGCGGGTCTTGATGAACTTTCTGCCCTTGACCGCTTTGGAGATAAACTCCTGCAGCATACTGGTGGTCATGTCGAAATCCGCGATAACGCCGTCTTTGAGCGGTCTTACCGCGACTATCGAGCCCGGTGTCCTTCCTATAACGTCCTTGGCCTCCTGCCCGACATATCTCACCCGTTCATATTTTACATCAACGGCAACAACGCTCGGCTCGCGTATAATGATGCCTTTCCCACGCATATATACAAGTGTGTTCGCAGTTCCGAGATCTATTCCTATATCCTTTGTAAACATAAATCTGTCTTTTCTCCGTTCTATATATATCACAAACGAACATAAATCTCTCCGATGCTGAACAACGGAGAGATACGTTACTGTCCTTTCAGCGCCCGATCTGTATCTGCAAAGAATATTATAGCACGAATTGACCGCTGTTACAACACAAAAATAACGAGAAAAATGCAGAATATTACGGAATTATTTTAGTCAATTTATACACACAGCGTCCGAAACCGCATAAAACCGCGTTTTTTGTTATTTTCCGGTGGAACCGAACCCGCCTTCACCTCTGTTTGTCTCGGTGAGCTCGTCCGTCTCTATGAATTCCGTATCTATGACCGGCATTACTACAAGCTGCGCTATCCGGTCACCGTTCTTTATTGTGTAGGGCTCAGAAGAATGGTTTATCAGCGGTACTTTTATCTCACCGCGGTAGTCGCTGTCGATAACTCCTACGCAGTTGGCAAGAGAGATCCCGAACTTTGAGGAAAGAGAGCTCCTCGGAAACACGAATCCCGCGCTTCTCGTGTAAGGTATCTCAATCGCAATACCGGTAGGTATCAGCTTTCTCTCCCCCGGTGCAAGAGTCACGTCTTCATCAAGGCACGCATAAAGATCGGAACCGGCGCTTCCGTCAGTAGCCTGAAGCGGAATACGAGCCATGCTGTTCATTTTTTTTACTTTAATGTCCATTTATTTCACTCCCCTGTAATACAATCCTCTTGTTATGTTTTCTTTTTCTGAAGCCGTATCGGAAGCGTATAGTGCGACCGTCGGCAATATGTCCGTTTCGTCTGTGAACCGCAGCACCGCAAAATCTGTACGGAATTCGTTCATACGCCCGTTGAGCATAAGAACATCGCTGTTCAGTATCTCCACAGTGTTGTCAGAGCAGATGACACGCAGCTTATTTCCCTTGCGGTCGGTTAACGACTCGCCGCAGTTCGGTTTTCCGCAGGGCTTTCCGTCTTTTATCGGACACCGTCTGTTCAGCATCAGCGGAAGCCGCCCGTATGCGATAAATCCGGTCTTTACCGGCTTTTCAATGCTGTTTATCCTGCGGACGGTAAGCTCCGGCGACAGAATGATATCGCATAGACCGCACTCTGCAAGAAAACGCGCGGTAACGCTGTTGGTGCAGTTAAGTCTGTTCCCGCCGCACACATTATATCCGCATCTTTGCAGAAGCTCTATATGTCCGACCGTATGAGCAAGCGCCCTTGTAAAGCCGTCTTCACGCAATTCCGCAAGTTCCCGCTCAACTCGATCCTCGCAGTCTGCAAGATACTCCGGCGGCAGCAGGATCACCTTTTCCGCGTATTCGCAGAGCGGCTCCCCGGCAAGTCTGATCGGCACATACACAGCCGCAATATCCTCACAGCCAAGTGCCTGTTCAAGCTGCTCCGCCGTATATACCCAAGCTCTGAGTTCTATGCCGATCACTCCTCCTCCGGCATTGTTCCGCGCTGTATCAGTTCCTCGGCGTTTTTCAGCGTTATCTCGCTGCTTCCGCCGGAGATGAGTCTGGCGACCTCCATCACTTTTTCATCATAAGACAAAGTATGAACAGTCGTGTATGTGCGGCTTTCATCGGTATTTTTCTGAATCAGCAGATGATTGTCCGAAAGCGCCGCTATCTGCGCCAGATGCGTAACACAGAGAACCTGCCGTTTCTTTGCTATTCCGGACAGCTTTATGCCGACTTTCCGCGCGGCTCTGCCGCTTATTCCAGTGTCTATCTCGTCGAAAATCATCGTCGGTGTATCATCATTGTCCGCTGAAACGCTCTTTATAGCAAGCATTATGCGGGACAGCTCACCTCCCGATGCTGCTTTCGCTATCGGTTTAAGATCCTCGCCCTTATTGACTGAGATCATCAGCTCGACATTGTCCATACCGTTCACGGTTATCTTGCCCTGTGTAATATCGAACCGCAGCCGTACATCGGGCATATCAAGAAACCGAAGCTGTTCGATAATCTCCTCCGTCAGCCGTTCAGCAGCTTTTTTGCGCAATTCGGATATCTCCCCTGCAGCGGCTTTCAGCTCCTCCGCCGCACGGTGACGCTCCTCGTTCAGCGCAGCGAGCGTATTGTCGCATTCCGACAGCTCGTCCAGTTCTTTTTTCCATTCCCCGCAAAGGTCGAGGATCTCGTCCGTTTCAAGCGAATACCTGCGTTTTAACCAAAGTATGCCGCTCATCTTTTCTTCGAGAGTCTGCAGACTTCCGGCATCGTCCTCATCCGGCAGAAGAGCGCTGATATCCGCGCTGATGTCCCGAAGCTCAACAGTCATTGCCGAAAGACGCTCCGAAAGAGCAGAACATTCCGGTACATACTTAGATATCCCGTTCAGCAGCTTTGACGCGGCTTCCGCAAGATCGGCGGCTCCGCGTTCACTGTCCGTACCGCCCGTCTGTCCCGCGGCACCCGAAAGCGCAGCGGTTATATCTTCAAGATTGCGGGCACGGTTCAGTTTTTCCGTTATGACAGCCTCGTCTCCTTTTTTCAGTCCGAGCTTTTCCACCGCCTCAATATCCGATGTCAGCTTCTCTATGCGGCCGTCTTTCAGCTCATTCTCCGCTTCGAGCTGTTTTATGCGTCTGTTAAGAGCAGAGAACCCGCGGAATTTCTCCGCGTACTCCGAGAGCTTTCCTGAAAGTCCGGCATAGCCGTCTATCAGAGCGCGCTGATTTGCCGTGTCGGTGAGTATGCGGCTGTCCTGCTGTCCGTGAATGTCTATCAGACCGGAGGTTATCTCTTTCAAAAGTGCGGCTGTGGCAGGCATTCCGTTGATGCGTACCTGTCCCTTGCCGTCGGCTGAGATATCCCGTTTTATCAGAAGCTCACCGTCTGCCGGATAGCCGTTCTCCGTGAGTTTAGCCGCCACCGCGTCCGGTATGCTGTCGAACAGCGCGGTAACGGTTGCTTTGCTTTCTCCGGTACGGATAAGCTCCTTGTGCGCCCGTCCGCCGAGAACGGCATTTATCGCACCTATTAAGATACTCTTGCCGGCACCGGTCTCGCCCGAAAACACATTGAACCGGTCGGTAAAGCCGATATCCGCTTTTTCTATGACCGCAAGATTTTCAATATACAGTTCCTTTAACATTCCTTACCTCGGTCAAACCATTCCTTTTAGCATTACTGCGAGCTTTTTTGCGTCGTTCTCCGTTCTGACGAGTATAAAGATCGTATCGTCGCCGGAGATCGTACCAACAACATTCTCGATATTCATACTGTCGAATGTGGCGCAGGCCGCGTTTGCAAGACCCGAATGACATTTGACGCAGACTATGTTGCCCGCGCAGTCTATCCGGGTCACGGACTGGCTGAATATATTCTCAAAATGCCGCTTGTTGGCAGTCCTCGCCCGCATATAGCAACTTACCCCGGTATCGGAGACCGCCTTTTCAAGCGCGAGCTCGTTGATATCGCGGGAAACCGTCGCCTGTGTGACTCTATATCCGCGTTCAGACAGTTTCTCACGCAGCATTTCCTGATTTTCTATTTCAAATTCGGAGATAAGCGCAAGTATCTCCGTCTGCCGCTGTCTTTTCATAGCAATTTCAAATCCTTTATTTCAGCGGAGTCATGAGCTTTTCACTCACCGTGGTGTAAAAGCTCCTTTCACCGAGTTCCGCAATGCGAAGCACAACAGGAGATTTTCTGATAACAAGCTCTGTACCTGCCGGAAGCTCCGTTCCCTTTGAACCGTCTATGCTTATGTTGACTCTGCTACCCTCGTATGCGGAATAGCTTACCGTGACCTCATCGCCCGCGCTGAATATCATCGGGCGGTTGAGAAGGGTGTGTGCGCAAAGCGGGGTAAGCAGGATACATTCCACCGTTGGCTCTATTATCGGTCCCCCTGCGGAGAGAGCATACGCAGTAGAGCCGGTGGGCGTGCTGAATATGAGCCCGTCCGCTCTTACCTTTGTGACCGTGATGCCGTTTATCCTTACCGTAAATTCCGGAAGCTTCGAGTTCACGTCCTTGAACAGGACTATATCATTGAGCGCAGTGCTTTCGTTTTCCGGAAATTCCGCAGAAAGCATCATTCTGGTGCTGAATGTGCAGCTGCCGTCAGCGGCGGCTGACAGCTTGTCAAGACAATCTATGTCGAGCGAGGTCATAAATCCGAGCCTTCCGGTGTTTATGCCGATAAGCGGCTTTCCGGCGAACGCGGCTCTCTTTCCCCATTTGAGCATCATTCCGTCACCGCCGACGGTCAGCAGCATATCGCATCGGTCTATGATATCACCGTTTGCGTATTCGACACGTTCGTCATTGTACAATGCACGGACGCTCTCGTCAAAGACCGGCGTTATGCCGTATTCCAGGAGAGCCGCAGTAACGGAAGGAAGCGCCGTCATGCTCTTTTCCTTTTCTATACAGGGACATACATATATTTTCATTTTCCGCTGTTCTCTCCTTAAGGTACGATGCAGTGCATCAGAAATTCCCTGTTTCCGTCGCCGCCGGTTATTTTCGACGGAACGGTGCGTATATCCGAAAATCCGAGCTGTGCGGCAAAGCAGCAGACATCATCGACTGCTTTCTTTTGCAGCTTCGGATCTTTTACAACTCCGCTTTTGCCGAGCTTTACTCTGCCAAGCTCGAACTGCGGCTTTATAAGCAGTGCGCAGACCGCTTTTTCCGCCGCAAAACGCGGTATCGCGGGGATTATCTGCTTCAACGATATAAACGAAACGTCCGCAGCTATAAACCCTGCTTTTTCAGGTATAAGGCTCTCGTCCGCGAGACGGATATCAAGGTTTTCCAGCGATATCACACGGCTGTCGGCACGCAGCTTTTCCGCAAGCTGTGAAGTTCCCACATCTACCGCGTACACCCGCTTTGCTCCGTTTTGCAGCATACAGTCAGTAAATCCGCCGGTTGAAGCGCCTATGTCAAGGCAAACACTGCCGAGCGGACTGATCCCGAATGCTTCAAGCGCAGTTTCCAGCTTCAGTCCTCCGCGCCCGACGTATCTTGTGAGCCCGGAGCTTTCCGATACGGAGATACTGTCGGTGTCCTCACAAAGCTCCGACGGCTTCCCGGCAACATTCCCGTTCACGGTAACACTGCCCTCTTTTATGAGTGCCGCAGCGGAAGTCCTGCTTTTTGCAAGCCCCTTTTCGGTCAGTAATATATCAAGTCTTTTCTTCATATCAGATGTATTCTATATCAGCTTTTGTCAGCTTTTCACGCATTTTTGCTGACTTGGCTTCCGGGAATACCGTAGCTGTCGCTTCACGGACGATCTTTGCCGTTATACCTCTTTTCGCCGCTCCGAGAGCGGTCGATGAAACACATCCGTATTCGTCAAGCCCGCACAGATGCAGCTCGTCATAGCCCTCTCTCCGTACACGTTCAAGAAGCTGCTTGTTGGTGAGCGCATCTCCGAACAGTTTATCAAAGCAAAGACCGGTAACGATATCAAGACCGCCGTACAGCTCTGCGCCCTCCGTTCCGGCTATCGAATACCCGAACAGCATACGGTTTGTCGGAAGATTCTGTATTATGTGACGAATATAGATAACATCGCTTCCGCTGTCATTATATCTGTGAATAACAGCGTTCACAGCAGCGGTGAGCTTCTCCGTATCGTAGGAGAAGTTCGGTTTTCTCTTCTCGTACAGGTAATCATTCTGCATATCTATTACAATCAGCGCGCACTTCATATTATCAATGTCTCCTATGCTATTTTCCGTTCACCGCACGGGCAATAGACTCACGGTCAAGACCCGCCTTCATGAGCTGCGTCTCAACATCGGCAGCGGCAGGAGGTGCAGGCAGCGCGGTTATGCTGTATTTGCCGGTAAAGCCGTGTTCGTACAATGCTGTAAGCAGCTTCTCGCCTATTCCGCCGTTCTTCATGCTTTCCTCAAATACAAGCACCCGCTTGTAACCTGATATGATATCAACAGCTTCTTCCGGTATCGGGAATATTTTCAGGAGCGTAAGAACGTCTGCTCCGGCTGTTCCCGCCGCGTTTTGGGATATCCTGCCGTATGTGACCACAAGAGTTCCCTTTTCGCTGTCCGGTCTTTCGTCAAGATAAAAATCACTGTACTCCCGGGGGATTCCCACCGGGCACAATCCGCGCGGATAGCGCACGGCGGCTATACCGTCGGAAACGTTCAGTGCCCTTTCGATGCAGGCTTTCAGCGTTACCTCGTCAAACGGCGACCATATCTCGGTATTCGGCACCGATGTGAGCATCGGTACGTCATATACTCCCTGATGTGTCTCGCCGTCCTCGCCCACGAGTCCGGCACGGTCTATGAACAGCACGATATGCTTCTTCTCGATTGACGCTTCATGCAGGAGCTGATCGAAGCAGCGCTGTAAAAAGGTGGAATACACCGCGAAAACGGGAAGCATACCCTGCGAAGCGAGTCCGCAGGAGAAAGTGAGCGCGTGCTGCTCGGCTATTCCGACATCAAAAAAGCGCTGCGGATAATTCTCCGCGATATGCTCCATACCTGTCGCATACTTCATTGCCGCTGTCACGGCGCATATCCGCTCGTTATTGTCTGCGTACTCTGCGAGAGTTCTGCCCGCTATCTCGGAAAAGCTCCTGCTGCCTGCACCGCGTCTACCACGGCGCGGTATTCCGTGGTATTCGCCGGAGTTGAGCTCCGCAGGCTTGTAGCCCTTTCCTTTTTTTGTCTTTATGTGTATGATGCACGGCTCGCCGGTGATCTTCGCAATTTCAAACATCTCTATCAGCTTGCCGACATCGTGACCGTTCACGGGTCCGTAATATTTTAGTCCGAGGATCTCAAAGATATTGCTCTGATATATCGCGAATTTGACGAGGTCCTTCGTACCGCTGAGTGACTTGGATATCTCCTTGCCTACAGAAGAATGCGACAGGAATTCCTTTACCGCCTCTTTTTTGTCATAATAAGAACGCGTCGAACGCATACGGGTGAGATAATCCGCGACAGTACCCTTGCTGCGGGATATGGACATCTCGTTATCGTTAAGCACGATTATCAGATTTCCGCAGTCCCTGCCGATATTGTTCAGACCCTCGTATGCCTCGCCGCCGGTCAGCGCTCCGTCTCCTATCACGGCCACGACGTTTCCGGGCTTGCCCTCGAGCTTCATTGCCTTTGCTATGCCGAGAGCCGCCGAAACTGATATACTGCTGTGTCCGCCGATAAATGCGTCATGCTCGCTTTCCGAGCTGCGCGGAAATCCGGAGATCCCGCCGTCGGAACGCAGAGTTCCGAAACTGTCATATCTTCCGGTTATAATCTTATGCGTATAGCACTGATGCCCGACATCAAAGACTATCTTGTCCTCCGGAGTGCTGAATACGCTGTGCAGAGCGACTGTAAGCTCCACCGTGCCGAGGTTCGAGGCAAGATGCCCGCCGGTCCCGGAGACCTTTTCTATCAGAAAAGCCCTTATCTCATCGCAGAGCTGCTTTTTTTCGCCGAGATCAAGGCTTTTTATGTATTCGGGGGATATTCTATCCGATAAAAGCATTTCCGCGTTTCCTCTCGTTATTATTATGGTTTTTTAGAGGTTCCCTTATGTTATAGGAAATACAAAACCGATCAGTATGCCGAGCAGCGCTCCGCAGAGCACCTGTATCGGCGTATGTCCGAGAAATTCCTTGAGATCCTTGAGTTCCTCACCCTCGCTGCCCTCGGACTCGATATCCACTTCCTCATCGAGTTTCTCGACTATCTCATCGTCCAGCTTATCGACGATCTTGCGGAGCCTGTTTATCTCGCGGGCGTGCTGTCCCGCTTCACGCCGTACTCCGCACGCGTCGTACATTACTATGAATGCGAAAGACATCGCAAGCGATGCCTCCACGGAATTAACTCCGCAGACACGGCAGGTAGTCATGGCGAGAGCGCAGACGAATGCCGAATGTGACGAAGGCATTCCGCCAGCACCCCATATACGCTCAAGTCTGAACGTCCTGTATTTTATCGCGTAAATAATCGTTTTGAGGACCTGTGCCGTGAGCCAGCTCGCTGCCGCCGCAAACAGAACAACATTGATATATTTTGACATATTACTTTTTCCTTCCGAGAAGCATCGCTGTCAGCTGCTCCGCAAAATCGCGGTCATCAAACGCTTTCAGCGCAGCCGCCGCTTTTTCCGTATATTCCCGTGCCGCTTCTTCCGCACGGTCAAGTCCGTATATACGGACGTATGTGTGCTTGTCGTTCTCGGCATCGTTTCCCGTCCGTTTTCCAAGTTCTTCAGTACTTCCGGTCACATCGAGTATATCGTCTGTGATCTGGAACGCGAGTCCGAGATTCTCGGCATACTCTGAAGCGTATCTGACATAGCGTTCTTCGTCCGGGCTCTCGGCACAGTAAACACCGCAGAGACACGCCGCCTTGATAAGAGCCGACGTTTTCATCGAATACATCGAGAGCAGAAGTTCGCCGGAAAGCTCCTCGCCCGCCATTGCGGTATCTATCTGCTGACCGCCCGCCATTCCCTCTATACCGCAGAGGTTCGAGAGAGCGCGTATGCACTTCACAGCCGCCGACGGAGATATGGTCTTGCTTGACGCTATGCGCTCAAAAGGGAGTATCGCGAGCACATCACCCGCCAGAAGCGCGGCAGTTTCACCGAAAGCCTTGTGGCAGCTCGGTTTTCCGCGCCGCAGATCATCATTGTCCATGCAGGGCATATCGTCGTGTATCAGCGAGAATGTGTGCATATATTCCAGTGCGCAGGCAGCATCGAGAGCCTTATCCGCATCACCGCCGCACATCTCACAGAAAACGAGCGCCAGCACAGGACGTATGCGCTTACCGCCGGCGGAAAGACTGTATTCCGCAGCTTTTATCAGCTCACCCTGCGGGAGCGTGTCCGACGGGAATATATCGTACAGCCTGTCCTCGACCTTTTTTATGTATTCTTCCAGCTTTTTCATTCAGACCGCACCGCCGTTATCTATCTTCTCGATCTCGAGCTTCGCGTTCTCGATCTCACTTTTGCAGACCTCGGTGAGCTTCGCCGCTTCGGAATAGAGCGCAACAGCCTTTTCAAGCGGCAGTTCGCGGTTCTCCATTTCAGCGGATATCTCGTTCAGTCTCTTGTATGCTTCTTCAAATTTCATTTCATACGTCCTTTTCAATGCTTTCGACCACGGCATTCACCATACCGTCCGACAGCTTTATCTTTATTTTATCGCCTGCGGATAAGTCCTCCGCACTCATCAGCGCCTTATCGTCACGATAGGTTATCGAATAGCCCCTCATAAGCACTGCAAGCGGGTTGAGCGCTTCTATGACCGCCGCCGTATGTGCGAACGAACGCTCTCTTGCATCTATCAGCGCACCCATGCGGGAACGTATTTTATCACTTACCGCAGACAACTTCTGTTCGTCATTCTTTAACCGCTGAACAGGGCTTTTCGCCCTTATTTCCGAACCTGTCAGCCTTACAGCTACAGTTTTGTTATCTATTATGCGGTTAAAAGATATGCCGATGCTCCTCTTTTTCGCTTCAAGCGTTTCCACCAGCGCTCTCATATCCGGTACGGCAAGCTCCGCGGCTGCGCTCGGTGTTGGAGCGCGCATATCAGCAGTGAAGTCGGCTATGGTGAAATCTATCTCATGCCCGACTGCGGATATCGTGGGTATCCTGCTTGCGAACACGGCACGGGCTACCGACTCGGCATTGAACGCTGACAAGTCCTCCGCGGACCCGCCGCCTCTTCCGAATATTATCAGATCAGCGTCCGTCTCCCCCGCCTTACCGAATGCGGAGACTATCGAATCCGGCGCATATTGTCCCTGCATCATTGCAGGAATGAGCAGTATCTTTACCTGCGGACAGCGCCGACCGATTATGTTAAGTATATCCTGCAAAGCGGCACCGGACTCCGATGTGATCACACATATCTTCCGCGGCATCTTCGGCAGCGGTCTCTTGCGTGAAAACAGCCCTTCCGCTTCGAGCTTTGCTTTCAGCTTCTCAAATTCGACAGCCTGCTCTCCGGCACCGTCCTCCGTTATGTCGGAGACGATTATCTGGTAGTAACCGCCGGCCTCGTAGCAGCTCACGTTCCCGCGGACCACGACCGCCATGCCGTCCTCCGGCTTTATCTTTAGCTGCGAAGCGTTTCCCCGGAACATAACAGCTCTTATCGCGGCACGCTCGTCCTTCAGCGTGAAATAGATGTGTCCGGAACGTGCGTTAGGGCTGTAATTCGATATCTCACCCTTTACGCAGATGTCCTCAAAGGTCTTTTCCCCGCGTATCATCGAGAGTATCTTGCCGCTGAGCTGTCCGACCGTTACGGTCATTGGTTTAATCGGCATCTTTGCCCAGCTTTCTTATGTAGTTTCCGAGCACGCCGTTTATGAACGCGCTGTCCTTCTTTTCCGCGTACTTCTTCGCAAGCTCTACGGCTTCGTTGACGGCAGCTTTTGCAGGGATCCTATCTCCGCGGTAAGTCATTTCAAATATCGCGAGGCGCAGTATGGTCTTGTTCACCTTTGAAATGCGCGTTACCTCACGGGTCTCGCTGTACTCCGCGATCACCGCGTCAAGCTCGTCGTACTTCTCCGCGACAGCCTTCGCCGTTTTCACGGTCTCACCCGTCACAGCCATTTCGTACGCTTCCTCGCAGGCTCCGGCAAGTTCTTCTATATCCGTTCCGGATATCTCGTGCTGGTACAGCAGAAGGAATACTCCTTCTCTTATTTCATGCTTTGTAAGTCTTTCACTCATTTTCGTGTTCCTATCGTTATTCTTTATGAACGCCAAGCAGCCCTCCGTGTTCACGGAGGGTCACTCTGCTTATTTTCCTGTTATGCCGACTATCTTAACGTTTACTTTCGAGACAGCAATACCCGTCATATTCTGTACGGACGACTTGACGTGCTCCTGAACGGCTTTAGCTACCTCGTATGCCTTATGTCCGAGCTCGGTCACGATAGATATATCTATTACCGCGGCATCGGAACTGAGCTTTACCCGTATAGGCGGGATTATCTTCGACGAGAGCGGAGCTCCGCCGACTATCGCAAGTCCGTTCTTTGAGTTTACGGCAACGCCCTCTACCTCTGCCGCAGCCGTTTCGGCTATGCTCACGAGAACGTTTGCCGAGACTTTGAGGGAACCTGCCGCACTGCCGTTATTGTTATTATCCATGACTTTACCTCCGAATTTTTGCAGTAAAAATGCCAAAACACATTATTATGTTCTATTATACCACAAAAATTCAAAATATACAACTATTTTATTTCAACTATTGTAATATTTTCGGCAGGTACAGCAATTTCACCTAAAAGTGTGCTCTTTATTTGTGCAGCCTGTGCATTATCCAGCCCCGCTGTCTTTACGACCACATTCGCCGTGGTATCGGTTATATAGCAGAGCGCGTCCGAAAAGCCCTGTGCTTTAAGCAGATTTTCGATCTTTGCTTCCCGTTCGATATTGCTGCTTACCTCACGGACATCCTCGGAAATGACCGCAAGCTCGTCGGTTGTGCTGTCGCCGCCGTAATAGAAGCTCTGGAGCACCTCTATCGACTCGTCGCGGCTTTTCTGCTTATCGAGACGCGCCTGTGCGAAGTATTCGTCAGACTCTGTTGAATCGAGCGACACAGTCTTATCGGATGTTTCCGCGCCTACAAACCGGATCTCGCCGTATGTAGCTGTCTCTGTGCCGCCGGGGTCGCTTTCGGCTGTCTCCACTTTCTGTGTTCCGGTGTAGAGATAGTTCACATACAGCGCCGCTCCGAGCAGTACCGCAAGTCCTGCCACAGCAATATGCTTCTTTCCGATGATAAGGTTCAGCCTTTTCTTGAATATTTTCATGTTCGTCCTCCGTTTATATTATTATTTAATGAACAATTCACAATGCACAATTGTGGTGCGCATGACGGCGCGTATTGGAATCGTGACGTATTTCAGAAGTAAAACTGTCCATTGTGCATTGTTTATTTACTTACACTCACGCGAAGCGAATTAATGCCGAATACACCTGTGACCGCGTTCACCACCCTTTCGCGCACATCGGCTCTGCCGCCGCCCTCGCAGACAACTATAACTCCCCTAACCTCCGGAGCCGTGACCGACAGCAGCATATCGGAGTTCCTGCCGTACTGCATCTGCTCCGACGTGTCAAGCGTCACCATGACCCGCACTTCCCCGACTCCGTCTATCTCCGACAGTATAGCTGCGAGCCGTTCCTCAAGGCCGCGTTCCTGCTCGGAAATACGCTGTGCGGACGATACGGGTGTTTCACTGCGCTTCCCGCTGCCTGTAAAAATACCGCCGAACGCTATCAGCAGTATCAGCGCTGCTCCTGCGGCAATGATCATCTTTACCGCTTTCTCGCTTTTCAGAAGTTCCTTTATCTCTCCTATGCCTATTACAGCTCTCATTGACCTTCCCGTTCCTTTTTTGCCTGCGGAGCAAGCTCCGCCGTCACGCCCGTTCCGGACCCGACAATGTGTCCGGTGACTGTCACCGCTCTCTGCGCGTAAGAATCGAAGTCGCTCACGCTTCCGAAAACAAGCTTTATTTCACTAATAGATATGGTCCCACCGGACGAAATATTCATGTCTATGTAAATTTTATCCGGGAATATCCCCTCTTCCGCGAGCTTTTCATATATCACATTCCTCAGAGCATCGGCTGTCTTTTCTTCGGCAATCCCGAACACCTGAACGGTATAATCATTGTATGATGTATCGGCGGCGAGTATATCGGAAAAGTCCCATGCCGCGTTCAGACCGCTCACCGCGTTTATGACTGAAACGGCAAAAAAACAGGCTACCAGCAGTTTTATCTGTGCGGAGAACTTATCGGACGGTATCAGCGCTTTATATATCGCGGTTATAACGGCGGCTGCGCATATTGAAAACAGCATCTCTTTCATGTCTGCACCTCACGATCTGCAAAAAGCGAGCAGAAGCGCCGACGATACCGTTACGAACAGAAAGAAGCAGGTCAGCGATGCTATTATCACGGACATCACGTTCTCGCCCGATCTTATCATTCTGCCGGTACCGGTGCAGCCGAAAAGGTCGCTGATGACCCCCGCCGCAAAAAGCAGGAATTTGTAGCATACAGCCGTGACCGCGGGTGGCAGTACCATGCACACACCGGCGGCTATGCCGAAACCGCCTATTCCCGTTTTCAGCAGAGAAATGCTGCCCGACACCGCCGAAAGCGCTTCGGAGGCGGCTCCCCCGACGATAGGGACAGCCGACGATACCGCAAATTTCAGCGTTTTCATAGCCGCATTGTCGGAAGCGGAGGTTATCACGGTCTGCACAGACAGGATTCCGAGAAAGATCGTCATTATCAGCCCCAGACCCCACACAATGAATTTCTTTATCCCGTCACCGAGGCGGTCAAGTCCGAGATCCGGGTCGGCACTGCCGGCAGCGGTTATACCTATCATACAGCTTGTAAGCGGGATTATCACAGATGACGTTATCCGGGCAAGCACCTGTATCGCCGTAAGCGAAACGGAGCTGAACACAGCTGCGGATGCCGTATGACCTCCGGCAGCGGTGACTCCCGCTATCACCGGTATGTAAACGAGCATGAAATCCGAAATGCCCGCGAATGCCGCTCTCGCCGTATCAAGTATGCTGCTCATATATGCAGATATCACAGCCGCACAGGCAAGCGATGTTACAAGCGGATATATTTTCCCTGCTGTACCGCCCGCCGCACCGCTCACACCGGACAGTAATGAAGCGAGCAATATTACTGCCGTTACCGTTCCGAACATTTTCAGTGGCTTTTCGGCATTATCTCTGACAAGCCCGGCTATCGTTCCGAAAATGTCACTCACCGGTACAGAGCCGGCACCGCCGTCCGGGGTTATGCCGTTTTCGTCAAGCATTTCCGCTGTATCTGCCGGCAGCGCGTCATACAGCTCATCCGCTGCGAAATGCGCACCGCTTACAAAGCACAGCATCGCAATTAATACCGGCATTGCGAGAAATACCGTAAGCACACGGATAATTTCAGATTTCATAAGATAAGTTCCTTTACTATTCCGAATATCGCGGAAAAAAGCGGTACGGATATAAGAAGCACCGCTGTCTTTCCCGCAAATTCAATTTTTGACGCTATTGCGCCTTCCCCGCTGTCACGGCAGCTCTCTGCGACGAGCTGTGTTATCACACATACCGCGAGTGCTTTCATCAGCACCGCAATATACTCACTTTCCGCACCTGCGGCTTCCGCCAGCTCACCGATAAGTTCCGTCAGCGGAGTTACCGCGGACAGCACGGCAACAAGTATCAGCAGCGATGCGGCAAGCGACACGAAAAGTCCGAACTCACCGCCGAAACGTTTCAGTACGGCGGATATCGCCGCGGCTATTATGCCGGTACCGATTATAGCAAAAATGTTCATGTTTTATAATCCGAATACTTCCCTGACTGTTTCAAAAAGTGTGCCTATCTCGCCTATCAGCATCATCAGCACCACAACAAGTCCCGCTATTGTCGTCATCATAGCCTGCTCGTCCTTGCCGGATTTTTTCAGCAGTATATCAAGTACCGCAACTATTATGCCTACTCCGGCTATCCGGAATACCAGATCAATATTCATCAGATCACCACTTTGTTATTCCTGTATTCTTATACCGGTTCTGTACGTTTTCTCCCGCGTCCGCGGCGGGTGATGCATACCCGTATTCAAATCCCGCCGCAATTCTTGATTATGAATCAAATTATAATGATCCCAGCTCCTATGCCGCATAGAGTCCATACACTCATCAGCGTCCGCGACTTGCGGCTGTATTCAAGCTCCGCAGATTCAAGCCCGCGGCTGATCAACGTACTGCCGAGAGCGAGCATGGAAAGCTGTCCCTCAGTGTCCGTGCCGCCAAGCCTGCTGCCGATATCCGCGAGTATGCGCCTGTCATTCTCCGAAAAGAACGGTGTAGAGCCGGCTGCCGCAGTCCATGCTTCCTGTGCCGTGAGACCACCGTTCATACCCGCCGCCGTTCTTTTCAGAAAGGTGCAGTCCGAATACGCGCTCTCACCGGATATCTCGGTTATAAGCTCATTCAGGGGAACTGCCGTATAGCGTATCTTAGCCGACATCTCATCCAGAACGTTAAGCACCGAGCGCAGCATTACGCACCGTTTCCGCAGCGCCGACGAGAATGCGGCTCCTGCCGCGGTACAGATCATTGCCGCTGCCGCAGCTTCCAATATCCTCACTGCCGTTTACTCTCCATAATCCTTTTATTCTGCCGATATCGCTGCCGCCCGAAAGCAGCGCCGCGTAATTCACGGCTCCGGAATCCGCAAGCGCACACACGGCTTTGTTTTCAGCCGCTTCCGACATACTTCCGCAGTGTACCGAAAGCATCAGCTTCACTCCTCTGCCGGCACACTCAGAAAGCTCCGCGTATTCCGACATTACCTCGTCACACACAAGATACTCCGGTGACATAAGACGCACCGCACGCAATATGCCCTCTTTTTTCGGGAACATATCCAGCACGTCGCAGTTCACTCCTATGTCGTTCTGCGGGACTCCGCGGTATATTGCAGCAATTTCACCCGTTTCGTCGATAATGACGGTTTTGGCGAAAGCCGATATTATCCGTGCGCAGTCGCGAAGCATAGTCGTCTTAGCGCTGAGCGGCGGCCCAAGCAGTACGAGCCCTTTCATCCCGCTTTCAAACGCGGCAAGGCTTACCAGCTTTTCGGCTATTCCCTTGTGCTCGGCGGCTATGCGCAGATTTACAGATGATATGTCCTTCATCGCAGTAACACTGCCGCCGCGCATGACAGCAGTTCCGACAAGTCCTGCCCGATGACCGCCGCGCAGTGTGATACGACCTTCCGAAAGCTCACGCTCTGCGCTGTACAGCGAGTATCCGCAGAAATGCTTTACGCAGGCGCTTATGTTTTCCGCGGTAACTTTCGTCCCTGCGCAGATATGGCGTCTTGACGGCGTTTCCACGATCACCGGCCTTCCCGTCCGCAGACGTATCTCACACGCACCCGCGGCTATGTCCGGCGGTACCGAGCGAAGCACGTTCACAAACGGCGGGAGCATTGACACGGCTTCGTAGTATTTTTCCGTTGTGTTCATCTTTCACCCGTCCTTTTCTTTTTCTATGTTGTATTCTATGTTCGGAAGGACAAGGTTAGAACCTTTTGTTTTGGGCATAATAAAAACTCCCGCTGTAAAACGGGAGTTTCGGTGTTTAAGTTATTCCAGCGGACGTTTCGGTCCCTCATTCGCCTTTATGCCGTTTTCGAGCATATCCTCGAAGTCGGCTATCGGGATAGGCTTCGCATAGAAGAAGCCCTGTGCGGTATCACACTTGCTCTTGCGCAGGAAATCTACCTGTTCCATAGTCTCGATACCCTCACATATAATATCGATGTCCATTTTATCCGCCATATCAATAACGCTCGAAAGTACGATGTCGTCCTTTCTGTCGATGTGGTCGCCGGAGAAGAAGCCCTTGTCGATCTTAAGCACATCGACAGGCATATTCCGCAGAAGCGAGAGCGACGAATATCCGGAGCCGAAGTCGTCTATCGAAACGCGGAATCCGACTTTGCGGAGATTGTCCAGAACCTTTATCGCGGCGGCTTCGTTCGCTATGAACACGCTCTCGGTAAGCTCAAGCTCTATAAGCGACGGATCTATACGGTATCTGCGGATCAGTTCCACGATCTTTGATGTAAAGTCGCTGCCGAGCATATGTATGCGCGACACGTTCACGGAGATCGGAATTGGCTCCTTGCCCGAATCTATGCGCCGGCGCAGATATTTGCAGACTTCCTCGTAAACGAAGAAATCTATCTTCACGATATATCCGTTCTTTTCGAGGAACGGCACAAAGCTGTCCGGTGTTACTATCGTTCCGTTCGGCTTGACCCAGCGAACGAGTGCCTCAGCACCGACTATGCGATCCTGCGATACGGAGACCTTAGGCTGGAAGAACACCTTGAATTCGCTGTTTTTCAGCGCCTTCATTGCGTCCGCGGCCATTTCTATCGTCTTGTTGAGTTCCTCGCGCATTTCCGGCTTATATATGCTGCATATCGCGATATTGTGCTTCTTTGAGTATTTCAGGGCAAGGTTCACGTTGTCGTATGCCGCGTCAAAATCAAAGGATACAGTCATATCGGGTACATACGCGCTCGCCATGATGCCGAAGCATATCCTGCTTCCGGCAAGAAGATCGTTTGTTGAGAAACGCCGTGTGAAGTCCTCGAAATCAGAGATCAGATTATCGTCATATTCCGCAAATGCGCAGAATCTGTCGGCTTCGACCCTGCATACATAACGTATCTTATCAGAGAAATATGTGAACGCGGAAGCAAAGTTCTTAAGCAGGTCATTACCCGCTTTGTAGCCGTATCTGCTGTTCACATAGCTGAAATTCGAGAAATCCGCCATTAATAAAACAAACTTGTCGTTCTCGAACTTATTCTCCATGTGACGGATAACGTGTGCTTTGAAGCTGCGGTAATTCATAAGTCCGGTAAGCTCGTCGTAGCTTGCGGAATATTCCGATCTCTCACGGGCGCGGTCGGATTCACGCAGCTTGATGAGATATGAGAATATAATGCGGGTAAGCTCCTTCAGCACTCTCGCTTCGTCTATCGAACAGCGGTAGGAGAAAGCGTGATCCTGGAAGCTGACCGTTCCCGCAAGTCTTCCGGAATGGAAAAATCCGCACACGGTAGATGAACCGATCTTGTTAGTATTCATATATGTGACATACGCGTTGTCGTGAAGCGGAGAGTTCCCGTCCGCACTTATCGTCTGTATAAAGTTCTTGTCAAAGCGTGCGCAGAATTCGTTCAGCTCTTTATTGGAGAAGGTTATCTTGTCCGTTCTCGCGGCTTCAACGCTTTTTGAGCGCCAGATATAGGTATCGAGGAAAGTCCTGCCGTCCCGGAGACATTCGGAAACGACTATCCTGCCGAAGCGGAAATGCTTGCCGGTCTTTTCGATAACGGAGCGCACCGCGTCGTCCATATCTATGCCGGACTCGGACATTTCAAAGGCACCCGCAAGGAGATCGCCGCCGAAGCCGGAACTGCTTCCGACCATATCCATGCCCTTCTGATAACGTTCGACGCGTGATATGGGCTTCTCGTCATCGGACGGAACTGACTCCTCGCCGGAATAGAACGTAAAGCAGCTCTTGCCTGCTCTCTTGGACGTATAAAGCGCGATGTCGGCTTTTCTGTAAAGCTCGTCAAACGTATCGCCGTCTTTCGGGAACAGCGCGATACCGAGGCTTCCGGATACCTTTGCTCCGCTGTCCTCGTCACTGTATATAAGACTGAATATCTTGCATATATCGTCGGCTTTGGATTCGATATGCGACTTATGGTTCATTCCGCGCAGGAACACTATGAACTCATCGCCGCCTATTCTTCCTATAACGTCGTTGGCACGGAAAAGATCCTGCATTTCCTGTGCGAGATCGGTAAGTACGCTGTCTCCGAACAGGTGTCCGAGCGTATCGTTGATCTCCTTGAAGTTGTCTATATCAACTATCATGAACGCGTCGTAGGTATCACGGCTGTCGGTGCGCAGGAAGCTCTGGATAAGTGTCTTGGTCGCTGTTTTGTTGTACAGCCCGGTAAGCGGGTCGCGCTCCGCCTTGTCAATAAGACGCTGGTTCGCTATCTTGATAGTGCTGATATCCTCTACCCTGCCCACAGCTCCGCGGTACTCACCGTCGTGTATGCCGCGGTCGGTCTTTACTGTGATCCTGTACCAGCGGAAATCGGAATCCGACGGAAGCCGCAGACGCAGCTCGAACACGCCGTTGTCAACACCGGTCTTCAGGTTGCTGCACAAAAGCCCGAAGGTCTCCTCCTCTTCGTCGCAGAGGAAGCCGCTTGAGTTGAAATAGGACTCAAAGTCATCGACAGAAAGAACAAGGTCGAAAGTACCGCTTATGTTGCGGTAGATAGACAGATGCTCACCCACGGTGGAATATTTGAATATATAATCGGCGGATATTGCCATGACAGAGAACATCATATCCACCATTTCGGAACGCTCTGCCTGTGCTCTGTCCATCTCCGACAAATCATGCAGGAGGACGCTGAAACGTCTTGTATTGCCCACCGATTCAACGCTGACCTCCGCATACAGCGGCAAATGTGAGCCGCTGCCGGATACCGCTTCCACTTCAAGACCGAAGCTGGAACAGTTCTTTGCAAGCGCATCGACCTTTCCGAAGAGCAACGCGGAATATTCTCTGCCGAGCAGTCTGAATCCGTATTCATTAGGCTCTATTTCAAGATATTCTTTCTTGTCGTAGCCGAAGAGCCTGAAATACCCGGAATTTGCCCATGTGAGCCTTGTGTAGCTTCCGTCGTATGTATAGACCGCCGCGGCGCAGGGTATATCTCCGAAAAGACTGTTCTTTTCGGAAGAATCCATAGCTGCACTCATATTATTTCACCGCTTTCATCTTATTTCATTTTGAGACTGATATATTTTTCGGCATAAGTGAGGTCGTCCTTGTATGCGAGACGGACGTAATTTCCCACTGTCACAAGTCCGAATATCTGCTTACCCTCGCCCTTGTTGAGGGTATAGATCTTTTTCGTCTTTCCGGTCTCCGGATCGAATGAATACACGGATTTATTCGTGTTGAAATACAGCTTTCCGCCGTAGGTATCGAGCGACAGATAACCCGTCGTATATACCTTTGTTCCGTAGTCCGAGACGGTGCTGCTGCCGTTCGTGCGGCGTGAAAACCAGCGGCTCTTGGTCTTGAGCATGATCTTTGCAGTGCCGGTGTTCTTGGTGAAGCTGTACAGCGTAATTATGCGCTGCCCGGACTTTACGTCCTTTCCGGTATCCTGGGCATAATAATACTTGCCGCCGAGCATGATCACCCTTGCGCGGACATCTTTCCAGAACGCCTTGTCATACGACTTGTCGGACGCTGCGCCGTACCCGCCGGATATCGTCCAGCCGGAATGCAGCGCGGATGTCTCCATACACTGCGCATCGCTCATAAGGAAGTTCTTATGCAGTACAAGCCCCCACACATCGTATGTCGTACCGTTGTATGAAGTGCCGGGATCGTCCAGCGTAAGATCGACATGATACCACTTTCCGTTTATCTTGAGGTAGTTCCACATATGGTTCTGCGAACGCGAGAACACGACCGTGCAGTCTATTCCGAGCCTGTCGCGCATTATATACTCATACGCGAGTGAGTAGCCCTGACACACCGCTTTCTTTCCGACAAGGCAGTCATACGACGTATGCTGTGACATATTGCCGTACTTGCAGTTCAGAACCAGATAATCGTGAACATAAAGCGCCTTGTCCACATCGTTCATATCATCGGTAATGCCGGCAAGCACCTTGTCCACAGCGGCATCGAGCTTCTTCTGCGCCGCTGCGCGTTCCGCGCGTGTCATGGTAAAGGAGAACTCCACCTTGCGCACTTTTCCGGTCATATCCGCGGTATAATTGAATTTGTTGTCCACATAGAAAAGATCGGGATTGGCAAAATACGCAGAAGCTATGATCTCATTGACTGTCTCGTCAACACTCCAGTCATATCTGCTCGTGAACTCGTATATATCAGTTTCACCCTCGTAGTTTTCAAGTCTGCTCCTTATAAGCGGAGCTATCTCATCGGTAGCAACGTCCGCATAAGCCGCAAAAGAGAGGGTGGAAACAAGCAACAACACTGATAAAACGAAAGTAAGTAGTTTTTTCATAAAACCTCCGAAAACCATATACATCGTATATTATACATTATAATTTCAGATAAATCAAGTATTTTATGAACTGTTCTAAAAAATACAGATCATTTTTGTTAAAATGCAACAATTTTTAAATGATATTTATATAATATGCCTTTATTGGAGAAAATGGTATTGACACGAAATACAAGATGTGCTATAATCAAAAGAACCAAAATACTATATGTAGTTACAAGGAGCAGAAAATCATAATGAGAATTATCAAGAGGAACGGCTCGGAAGCCGAATTTGACGCGCAGAAGATCGTAAACGCGATAACAAAGGCAAACATCGCTGTCGATGAAAGCGTCAGAATGACGAATCTGCAGATAAAGCGCATTGCGGAGAGCGTTGTGATCTCCTGCGAGGAACTCGGACGCTCACCCAGTGTCGAGGAAGTCCAGGATATGGTGGAGCACCAGATCATGGCTCACGGCGCTTTCGAGGCAGCAAAGGCATACATCACCTACCGCTACACCCGTCAGCTGATCCGCCAGTCAAACACCACGGACGACAAGATACTCTCGCTTATAGAGTGCAGCAACGAGGAAGCAAAACAGGAGAATTCCAACAAAAACCCTATCGTGAACTCCACACAGCGTGACTATATGGCGGGCGAAGTCTCACGCGACATCACAAACCGCATTCTCCTGCCGAAAGATATCGTTGAAGCACATAACGAGGGCATCATACATTTCCACGATTCCGATTACTACGCGCAGCATATGCACAACTGCAATCTGGTGAACCTTGAGGATATGCTCCAGAACGGCACTGTCATAACCGGAACGCTTATCGAGCGTCCGCACAGTTTCTCTACCGCCTGCAATATCGCGACGCAGATCATAGCGCAGGTTGCATCAAACCAGTACGGCGGTCAGTCCATTTCCCTCACGCACCTTGCTCCGTTCGTTCAGGTAAGCCGCGAGAAGCTGTACAAAGACGTGCTCACGGAAGCAGAAACAGCCGGTCTTACGCTTAACGAGGAGACCGCAAGAAAGCTCGCTGAGAACAGGCTGCTCGAAGAGATACAGCGCGGTGTCCAGACCATACAGTATCAGGTGGTAACTCTGCTCACCACAAACGGACAGGCTCCCTTCGTTACTGTGTTCATGTACCTTAACGAAGCGAAGGATGAGAACGAGAAGAGAGACCTCGCACTCATCATAGAAGAAGTGCTGAAGCAGCGCATAGAGGGTGTCAAGAACGAACAGGGCGTGTGGGTAACGCCCGCTTTCCCGAAGCTCATATATGTTCTCGAAGAGGACAACATCACGGAAGACAGCAAATACTACTATCTTACAGAGCTTGCGGCAAAATGCACGGCAAAGCGCATGGTGCCGGATTATATCAGCGAAAAGAAGATGCTTGAGCTAAAGGGCGATGTTTATACCTGCATGGGCTGCCGTTCGTTCCTCACTCCCGACCGTTTCACTGATGCGGGTATCGGAAACATTGCGAACGCGAAGAATTACGTTCCCGGCAAGCACAAGTATTACGGACGCTTCAACCAGGGCGTTGTGACGCTCAATCTGCCGGATATCGCACTTTCGTCCGGCGGAAACAAGGCTAAATTCTGGAAGATCTTCGACGAACGCCTGAGTCTTTGCTACCGCGCTCTTATGTGCAGGCACAAGAGACTTCTCGGTACGCTTTCCGATGTAGCGCCGATACTGTGGCAGTACGGTGCTATCGCCCGTCTCGAAAAAGGCGAGCCTATTGACAGGCTGCTGTTCAACGGTTATTCTACTATCTCGCTCGGCTATGCGGGACTGTACGAGTGCGTGAGGTATATGACCGGCAAATCGCACACCGACCCGGAAGCAAAGCCGTTCGCACTCAGCATAATGCAGTATATGAACGATGCCTGCAAGAAGTGGAAAGCGGAAACGAACATCGACTTCTCGCTCTACGGCACGCCGCTCGAATCCACGACCTACAAATTCGCAAAGTGCCTGCAGCGCCGCTTTGGTATAATCGAGGGTGTTACGGACAAGGGATATATCACAAACAGCTATCACGTCCATGTGACGGAGAAGATCGACGCATTCACGAAGCTCAAATTTGAAGCGGAATTCCAGGCGCTCTCACCCGGAGGAGCTATCAGCTACGTTGAAGTACCGGATATGCAGAACAATATCGAAGCTGTTTTGCAGGTTATGCGCTTCATCTACGATAACATAATCTACGCAGAGCTCAACACCAAGAGCGATTACTGCCAGGTATGCGGCTGGGAAGGCGAGATAAGCATCGAGGAAGAGGACGGCAAGCTCATCTGGAAATGCCCGAAATGCGGCAACACCGATCAGGATAAGATGAATGTAGCACGCCGTACCTGCGGCTATATCGGTACACAGTTCTGGAACCAGGGACGCACACAGGAGATACGCGAAAGAGTGCTGCATCTGTGATCCTGCGGATAATACAACGACCCGACAGGTTTTTGCCTGCCGGGTCTTTTTTCTGTTTATGCCTTACCGAGCACTCCGCTGGTCGGGTCAACGATGTATTTTCTTATTTTAAGAACGTCCTTTGCATTCACCTTGTTATCGGCGTTTACATCTGCCGCGGCGAGAATGAACTTTCCCGGGTCTGCCTTAACGATATATTTTCTTATCGCGAGAACATCCTTCGCATTGATCTTTTGATCGCCGTTGACATCGCCGTACATGATACCCATATCAGATACGATATTGAATGACGCCGTCTTTGTGCCGGTATAGCTGCCCTTGCCCGTTACGGTGACGGTCGCGGTGCCGACGCCGATGTTATTGCTGTACGAAACAGTGTAGTCCCTGTCCTCCGTAAGTACGGTATCGCCGGACTTTACGGTCAGTACGGGCTTTATCTCAAGCCCCGTGTATATCTGATCCGGTATCGCGTCCACAGAATCAATGACCGCCGCTGCCGCGGAAGGCTTGTTCGCCTCGGTGAACTCGCTCAATATCTGCGGTGTGACTACCGTCGCGGTGGCGCGGTCGATGAACTTGTGTCCCGCCTGTCCGTTTGAACCGCTGTTGTTATCCCATAATACCACGGAGATACCGCGCTCCCGGGCGTATTCGCCGAATTGCTTCATTATAACGGCAGCAGCTTCTTCTTTTCCTATATAGTCATAGCCGCCAGAATCAAGACCGTACTCGGATACTACCACCGGTATTCCCTGTGAAGTGAAGCCGTTGTAAAGCCCGTCAAGCTCGCCGAGCTTATTGATATCGGAGCTGTTGCCGTAAATGTGCGCGTCCACGATAAGCCTGTTGCTTACGTTATCTGTCGGGAGCCGGAAGTACGGCGAAAGGGCTCCCTTCCACGTACCGTCGGTGTCATATCCGCCGACAAGCACATAGCGTGACGCGTTGTTTCCACCGGAAGCACGGATAGCGTCAAGCGCCGTCTGATTGAGCTTGTTGATACATTCAAGGCTGTCCTTTACTTCCTCGGGGATATTGTACCGTTCATACCACCATTGATAGGTCGAATCTACAAGGCGCGGCTCGTTGATAGGCTCAAATATCAGTTTATTGCCGTAATTTCTGAACTTGTCGGCGAGCTGCTCCCAAATCTTTTTCATATACGCCGTGGAACCGGCAAGCTCCGAACTGCTCGGATAGTACCAGTTGTGCAGGACATCATGATGCACGTCGAGTATCACATAAAGATCCTCGTCAAGGCACCAGTCTATAACCTCGGCGACGCGGTTCAGCCACGCACTGTCTATGTTGTACTGCGCATCGACGTGCTCATACCACGTCACAGGTATGCGTATTGTGCCAAAGCCCGCGTTCTTTACTGTCTTTATCAGTGCCTTCGATGCCTTGACCCCGCACCAGCCGGCTTCATAATCCAGCTTATCCGAAAGCCATGTGCAGCCGTGCGAGTCGAACGAATTTCCGAGGTTCCAGCCCGCGCCCATGCTGTTCACGAATGACATTGCTTCGTTCTGCGGGAGCGTTATGCCGTCTGCGGAAGCGGGGATCACCGTTACCATTAAGATCATGACCGCAGCGATAAACAGGGATATCAGATTTCTTGCCGTTTTTCTCATTTTGCAGTTACCTCCCGAGGCTGTGTTTTTCAGGTTTATTCTACCACATTTTATTTGTTGTGTCAACTTTTTTTCCGCATAACACAAAACCCGGCAACTCATCACCTGCCGGGTCGTTCGTTGTGTGTCAATTTGCTTATGCCTGACCGAGTACTCCGCTGGTCGGATCAACTATGTATTTTCTGATCTTAAGTACGTCTTTAGCGTTCACCTTGTTGTCGTCGTTCACATCTGCCGCGGCGAGAATGAATGTTCCCGGGTCGGCTTTCACGATGTATTTTCTTATCGCCAGAACGTCCTTCGCGTTGATCTTCTTGTCACCGTTTACATCGCCGTACATGATTCCTGTATTAGATACGATCTTGAAAGTTGTCGTTTTGGATCCGGTATAATTGCCCTTACCGGTTATCGTAACGGTCGCCGTGCCGACGTTTATGTTATTGCTGTACGAAACGGTGTAGTCCGTGTCCTTGACAAGCGTTTTGCTTCCGTCCTTGACTGTTACCGCGGGCGTAAGTGCGGAACCCGTATATGTCTGATCGGCTATTGCGGAAACTGTAAAATTAGCCGCGCTCCTTGCGCTTATTTTGAACGTTGCAGTCTTTGTTCCCGTGTAGTTACCTTTACCGGTTATCGTAACGGTCGCCGTTCCGACGTTTACATTATTACTGTACGAAACGGTGTAGTCCGTGTCCTTGACAAGCGTTTTGCTTCCGTCCTTGACCGTTACCGCGGGCGTAAGTGCGGAACCGGTATAGGTCTGATCGGCTATTGCGGAAACTGTAAAATTAGCCGCGCTCCTTGCGCTTATTTTGAACGTTGCAGTCTTTGTTCCCGTGTAGTTACCCTTACCGGTTATCGTAACGGTCGCCGTTCCGACGTTTACATTATTACTGTAAGAAACGGTGTAGTCCGTGTCCTTGACAAGCGTTTTGCTTCCGTCCTTGACCGTTACCGCGGGCGTAAGTGCGGAACCGG
>CACZGM010000016.1 GCA_902780695.1 uncultured Ruminococcus sp.
CAAGTTTGTCGTAAAGACAAACTACGGCATCGGTCTCGGAATGCCGCAGACTATGGAGCTCTGCATACGCGAGGTAGGCCGTCCGAAAGTGCTGTGGGCTGCGTTCTGCGCTGCAATAGGCAAGATATTCGGCAAGAAGGGCGTTTTCTACAATATATGCGGTATGAAGGCACGCGCGATCGACGGTCCCTGCGATTATACGCTCCCGCCGTACAACCATTACGCCAAAATGGCTCCGGACAAGCCCGACGAGGCTGCCGCAGCCCTCGCGAAGCACTGCGGCTGTGACGTTATCATTATAGACGCGAACGATATCGCGGCTACCGTTCTCGGCAAGAGCCGCCCCGATCTTCCCAACGCGTTCGGCGAGCAGGTCTTCCGTGACAACCCGCACGATCAGTGCTCGCAGCAGACACCGATCTCCATTGTGCGCAAGGTCTCCGCTTAAGCTATGGGATATAGATTTTACGGTTGGGAAAATGCGGACGTGAAACCGGCAGATGAAATGTTTGCCGCAGTACGCGACCCACGCGGCCTGTACGATCTGCTGTCCGGTATCTGGTGCGCGGATACCTGTGCTCCCCGTATGCGCAGCAGGTGGAGCCCGGACAACCGCACGCTCGGGCAGTGCTCCATAACCGCATTCCTTGCGCAGGATATCTTCGGCGGCAAGGTATACGGAATTCTCCGCGAGGGCGGGAATTATCACTGTTACAACGTTGTCGGCGGCTGTGTGTTCGACCTTACAAGTGAGCAGTTCGGTGACGAGAAGCTGTGCTACGAGGGAAACCCGGAGCAGTCCCGCGAAGTCCATTTTTCCAAGACCGAAAAGCGCGAAAGATATGAGTATCTGCGTTCGGAGCTGCTGAAGAAACTTTCCCGTAAATAATACTGAATCCCGGAAACCGTCTCGGTTTTCGGGAGCTTTTTTCGTCAAAATAATATTCCCCTCCGCTATAAGCGGAGGGGAAGGCTGTATCGCTACATAAATATATCTTCAAGAATTTCGTGCTGTACTTTTTTGGAAAAATGCCGCAGAACGATATTGTATCCGCGGTCGCACATATCCTTCACGACCTCATAAGGCACGGTGCCGGTGAGCTTAACGCTGTTCCAGTGCTGCTTGTTCATGTAGTAGCCCTCGTTAATATCCTCGTGAAGCCTGCGTATCGTGTCGTTATAGTCCGGCTGTGCCTTGATATTAAGCAAGGCATCGTCTGTTCCGTCCGCGCATATTGCCGCGAACATCTTCCCGCGGAGCATGAATCTCGTCCAGCCCCACTGCTCCTGATAGTCTGTTTCCACGCCTTTCTTATTGCACAGATATTCGTACAATTCCGGGTATATGTCTTTGCACCAGCTCATAGCATATCCTTTCCCGCTTATCGACTGTTTTTCCTCCGCTTTTCTGAAAAGCGGAGCGGAGTAAGAGCGCGAGAGAGGGGCAGAGCTCCTCTCTCGTTCGCGTCCGCGGCGGCTTAATGATGGAACAGTCTGATACCGGTGAACGCCATAGCGATGCCGTACTTGTTGCAGGTCTCGATGACGTTGTCGTCGCGTATGGAACCGCCGGGCTGAGCGATGAACTCAACGCCGCTGCGGTGTGCTCTTTCGATGTTGTCGCCGAAGGGGAAGAACGCGTCGGAGCCGAGGGAAACGCCCTTCATTGTGGAGAGCCACTTCTGCTTCTCTTCCTTTGTGAATACGTCGGGCTTAACCTTGAATATATTCTGCCATGCGCCGTCTGCAAGAACGTCCATGTAGTCCTCACCGATGTAGAGGTCTATAGCATTGTCGCGGTCTGCGCGTCTGATCGTGTCAACGAACTGAAGTCCGAGTACCTGCGGAGACTGGCGGAGATACCAGTTGTCCGCCTTTGTTCCGGCAAGACGGGTGCAGTGTATTCTGGACTGCTGACCCGCGCCGATACCGATAGCCTGACCGCCGCAGGCATAAGCTACAGAGTTGGACTGTGTGTATTTGAGGGTTATAAGCGATATGATAAGGTCGATCTTTGCGGACTCGGGAATGTTCTTGTTTTCGGTCACGATGTTAGCAAACAGCTCGTCGTTTATCACAAGCTCATTTCTGCCCTGCTCAAATGTGATGCCGTAAACCTGCTTGCGCTCGATCGGATCGGGGGTGTAGTCGGGGTCTATCTTGATGATGTTATATGTGCCTTTTCTCTTGGTCTTGAGGATCTCAAGCGCTTCCTGCTCATAGCCGGGAGCTATAACGCCGTCGGAAACTTCGCGCTGTATCATCTTTGCGGTCGAAACGTCGCACACGTCGGACAGCGAGATGAAATCGCCGTAAGAAGACATTCTGTCTGCGCCTCTTGCTCTTGCGTATGCACAGGCAAGGGGAGAGAGCTTTCCGAGATCATCGACCCAGTATATCTTTTTGAGGGTGTCGGTAAGCTCGATACCTACCGCCGCACCGGCAGGGGAAACGTGCTTGAAGGAAGCCGCAGCGGGAAGTCCCGTAGCCTTTTTCAGCTCCTTTACGAGCTGCCAGCCGTTGAACGCGTCCATGAAGTTGATATAGCCGGGCTTGCCGTTGAGTACCTCTATCGGCAGCTCACCGTTTTCCATAAATATTCTCGACGGCTTCTGATTGGGGTTGCAGCCGTACTTTAATTCAAGTTCTTTCATTCTGTGATACCTCCATATTCGGCGTCTGCGTCTTTGTGCTTTAGTCCTTTGAGCCGACACTTTTATGCGCGCATCATACGCGCTTTTGGTGTCAGCCGCAGTGCTGCGTGACGCTGCACCCGACAGTATAATTAATTGTTTTTGTTCACTATACGGGAGTCAAATTTACCCGTTTCTATGTCTATATATCTTGTGAAGAGGGATACCTTGTTGTCCTTGTTGAGATTATCCCATACGAGCTTGGTGAAGTCGTCCAGCGAAAGGTCGGGGATAATAACACGCTTGGGCTCTCCTTCAAAGCTCGGCAGCGGGTCGCCGGCACCCTTGTATGTGTGAATGAAGCGTCCTTCGCCGCTCTTGGGGCAGCTGTATGCGTATGTGTTGCGCACGGTGCATTCCGGGTCGCCGTCAAGGCTCTTTATGATATGCATAGCGTAGTTCATATTGCCGCAGTCGGCGTGAACTATGCCGGAAATACGGGGAGTATAGTTCGGCTTGTCGTCCTCGAATTCGCGGAAGCGAAGAGACTGCTCAAAGGTCTGCTGCTTGTCCATCTGCTCGTAGATAGTGTCGGTCTGATCGCCGTTGGTAACTATCGTCTTGGTTCCGAGCACTTTTACAGGAGCGTAGATGATGAGATGAGGATCGACCATTTTCGACGGGTCGAAAGCCTGTGTGCGTATGCCGTTTCCGTCCTCGACAAAAACACGGTTGCGGCTGTTCTCGCTTCTGCCCATGATGAAGTACGCGATAACCGCGTTCTTTCCGTCGGGAGACTTGCCGAGGATAATTCCTCTGCCGTGATAAGCGAGGCTGTTAAGTTCCTTTTCAATGCTAATAAGTTCCATATTGTGACCCCTTTCGTCATCTTTCAACGACAGTAACGCCGTTTTCCACCTTTATTTTTCCCTCGCAGAAGAGTCTTACCGCTTCCGGAAGAATCTTCCACTCCGCCTGTTCCATGACGCGTTTCTGCAAGATCTCGGGCGTATCGCCGTTCTGCACTTCGACCGCCTTTTGCAGTATTATCGGACCGCCGTCGCATTCCTCGGTGACAAAATGAACGGTAGCTCCCGTTATCTTAACGCCCTTTTTCAGAGCCTCCTCATGGACTTTCAGCCCGTAGTAGCCCTTTCCGCAGAACGACGGTATCAGCGCCGGGTGGACGTTCATCATCCTGTACGGGAAAGCCTTGCAGACCTGCTCATCGAGTATCGTCATGAAGCCCGCATAAACGACGAGATCGGCTTCCGCTTCGACCAGAGCATCGACCATAGCCTTGCTGTAAGCGGCGATATCGGAGTATGCTTTTCTTTCGAGTACCTTTGTTTTTATGAAGTTGTCCTTTGCGCGTTTGAGTGCGTAAGCGTCGGGCTTTGAGGATATCACGCAGGTGATGCTGCCGTCGCCGAGTTCGCCGCGCTTCTGCGCGTCAATGAGCGCCTGCAGGTTCGTGCCTCCGCCCGACACGAGAACCGAGATGTTTTTCATTGCTTTTCCTCCGTAATGAGTCCGTATTCCTTCAGTTTCAGCAGGTTGTGCGCCCTGCGGCGTTCAAGCTCGGCAAAAGCCTTTTCGTGCATAGCAGGGTCGAACGCGCCGGCTGCTTTCACCGCTTCGAGCTTTGCGGTAAAGCGTTCGAGGTCGTCCTGCGTGTAAAACGTTCCGATGTTCCGCTTCATGGCATCTTTCCGGGACTCCATGCCCTTGAGAAGCTCCTGCCGGTCTTTCAGAAGATACACGAGCAGCCCCTCGGTATAGTAATTGTTCGGGTTTTCGTTATTGAAGCTGTTTGTCTCGTCATAAAGCGGCAAAGACGCGTTTCCGTAATATCTAAAATGCTCGTAACACGAGGGGATATCGGCAGCGCTGTCAAAGATCGGGAGCATTATCCTTGCTGTATGCCTGCACGCTCTTTCAAGCGTGTTCATAAGCGCGTTGTCATTATCTTCATACCTGAATGATCTGATCGAATTGTGAAGAGCCTCCTGAACCGCATTTAAAGGGCTGTTTGCCTTCAAAAAGTAATGTGACAGCGCTTTCAGCCAAGGGGTACTGTCATGCGGGCAGACGGTAAGATCTATACTCTGCCTGTAAACGGTAGCAGTGCCGCACAGAACGTTGAACGCTTTGAAGCCGGGCTTGTATTCGCGGTCGGGGCTTACCGATACGATCTGCACTATCTCATTGCCCGGCATGACCCGAGCCAGATACGGCTGTCTGCCTTTCACCTTCACAAACCCGTATTCCTTCAAGCCCTCGCCGAACACCTGTTTAAACGCCGTATTAAGTGTCATATTGATCTCCGTACAGCCGAAATCGGGCGCTGCCGTAAAAACAGCGCCCTCGCATTACTTTATTATTATCGCCTTTTCGGACTTGTCTATCGTGCCTATCCTGCACGCGTTGCAGCCGTTCGCGTTCAGCACTTCGACTGCCTTGTCCGCTTCTTCCGCGGGAACGACAATCGACATACCGATACCCATGTTGAAGGTGTTGAACATATCGTGCTCATCTATGCCGCCGCGCTCCTGCAGGAGTTTGAAGATATACGGCACTTCCCAGCTTCCCTTGTCGATGACAGCGGTAAACCCGTCGGGTATCGAACGCGGGATATTCTCATAGAAGCCGCCGCCGGTGATATGACTTATCGCTTTGACCTGCACCTTGCTTATAAGATCGAGCACAGGCTTCACATACAGATTTGTGGGTGTGAGCAGAGTCTCGCCGAGAGTTCTGCCGTCCGGCAGCTTTTCATCGAGCACTTCCTTTTTATCTATGCCAAATACCTTGCGCACAAGAGAAAATCCGTTTGAGTGTACGCCGGAGGATGCAAGTCCGATTATCGCGTCACCGACCTGCACCTTTGAGCCGTCGATTATTGCCTTCTTGCTGACGATGCCTACCGAGAAGCCGCCCACATCGTATTCGTCCTCGGGCATAAGACCGGGATGCTCGGCAGTCTCGCCGCCGATAAGCGCACATCCGGACTCAACGCAGCCGTCCGCTATGCCTTTTACGATAGATGCGATCTTTGCCGGCTCGTTCTTGCCGCACGCGATATAGTCAAGGAAGAACAGGGGCTTTGCGCCGCAGCAGATTATATCGTTGACGCACATGGCCACAGCGTCGATACCTATGGTGTCATGCTTGTCGAGCAGAAACGCGAGTTTGATCTTCGTACCTACGCCGTCCGTGCCGGAAACGAGCACCGGATCGTCATATTCCTTCGGGTCAAGCTCAAAAAGCCCGCCGAATCCGCCGATGCTGTCGATAGCGCCTTTTATGCGTGTGCGCTCGACGTGCTCCTTCATCAGCTTTACGGCTTCGTAACCCGCGGTAACATCAACGCCCGCGGCTTTGTAGCTTTCGGAATGACTGTCTTTCATATTGTTATTCCTTTCGTATCGGTTAACAGTTATTTCTATGTTCCCGAATTGTGACGAGCAGAAAACAGGGCTGTAAATACGTCACGATTCAGATATGTCGCCGCAGGCGACTCCACAATTCTTCATTATTCGTTATTCACTATTCAATATTCACTGCTTATTCTTTCCCGTTCCAGCAGTAGGTGCAGAGCTTGCACTCGGGAAGACCTACGGCGCGGACAGTGCCTGGCAGTGACTGGAATTCGAGAGAGGTGAGCTTCAGTCTGCGGCAGATCTCGTCGCGGAGATATTTGCCGCGTTCAGTCGAGGAATCGCTGTATTCGTCAATGTATTTTACTCCCTCGCTGCCTTCCTTTTCCTGTATGATCTGTCTTGCGATAAGATCAAGTTCGGAATTGCTGCGGGAGAAGTTGAGGTACTTGCAGCCGTACATTATCGGCGGACAGGCAGATCTCATATGTACTTCCTTCGCACCGTTCTCGTACAGAAATTCAACGGTCTCGCGCATCTGTGTGCCGCGGACGATACTGTCGTCAACGAACAGCAGTTTCTTTCCCTCGATAAGTTCATGCACCGGCACGAGCTTCATTTTTGCGACCCTGTTGCGCATAGCCTGCGTCTGCGGCATGAAGCTGCGCGGCCATGTGGGAGTGTACTTTATAAAAGGTCTTGCGAAAGGTATGCCGCTCTTGTTGGCATAGCCTATAGCGTGCGGTATGCCGGAATCCGGAACTCCGCAGACGTAGTCAACGTCCGGCAGTCTGCCGTTCTTTATGTCGGTCTCTGCCATTATCTCGCCGTTGCGTGCGCGCATCACCTCTACGTTCACACCCTCGTAAACGGCGTTCGGATAACCGTAATAAGTCCAGAGGAAAGTGCATATCCTCATATTGAAGGAGCCGGGCTCCAGCGTTTCACAGCCGTCGGCGGTCAGTCTGACTATTTCACCCGCCGCAAGCTCCTTGTATGTCTTATAGCCGAGCTTCTGGAACGCGAACGATTCGAATGACAGGCAGTATCCGTCGCTGCGCTTTCCTATTATTATAGGAAGTCTTCCGCGCTTGTCACGCGCAGCTATTATACAGTCCTTGGTCATTATCAGCAGAGTGAGCGTGCCGTCGATCTTCTCCTGCGCGTACTTGATGCCGTCCGTGAAGTTGTCCTTCTGTGCTATAAGTGCGCCGATAAGAGCGCTGGAATTGATGTTTCCGCTGCTCATGGACTCAAAGTTCGCGCAGCCGTTGTCGAGCAGCTCGTTGTACAGCTCATTTGCGTTGTTGATGATGCCGACGTTGCATATAGCATACAGACCGAGCTTGGAGGTCACAAGTATCGGCTGCGGGTCGGAGTCGCTTATGCAGCCGATGCACAGCTTGCCGTGTATTCCCGCCGCATCGCTCTCGAATTTTGTTCTGAACGGCGAGTTCTCTATGCTGTGAATGCTTCTCTGAAATCCGAGCTCGGGAGAATACGCCGCCATACCGCCGCGCCTTGTGCCGAGGTGAGAATGATAGTCGGTTCCGAAGAATACATCGGAAATACAGTCGTTATGCGAGATCGCACCGAAAAATCCACCCATGTGTGTCCAAACCTTTCGTTATGCGGCGCGTATTATTCGCCGAAAATTCTTCTTCTGATCTCCTTGTAAGCGTCCTCTACGCCGCCCATATCTCTGCGGAAACGATCCTTGTCGAGCTTCTCGTGTGTCTTGGAATCCCAGAAACGGCAGGTATCGGGAGAAATCTCGTCGGCAAGGAGTATCTGACCCTTGAAACGGCCGAATTCGATCTTGAAGTCGATAAGGTCAATGCCTATCTCCTTGAAATATTTCAGCATGAATTCGTTTACCTTGAACGCATACTTAGCGATAGTATCGAGCTCTTCCTTGGTAGCGATGCCGAGCGCAAGTGCATAGTAGTCGTTGATGAACGGGTCGCCGAGATCGTCGTTCTTGTAGCTGTATTCAAGGATAGGTGTGAGCAGAGCCTTGCCTTCTTCAACGCCCATTCTCTTGGAGAAGCTGCCTGCGGCAACGTTTCTGATGATGACTTCGAGCTGTACGATCTCAACTTTCTTGACGAGAGTTTCACGGTCGCTGAGCTCCTTGACGAGGTGTGTAGGAACGCCTTCCTTTTCAAGCAGACCGAACATATAGTTTGTCATCTTGTTGTTGATAACGCCCTTGCCTTCGATCGTGCCTTTCTTGAGGCCGTTGAATGCGGTAGCGTCGTCCTTGTAGGAGACGATAACGAGATCGGGATCGTCTGTTGCGAAAACCTTCTTTGCTTTTCCTTCATAGAGCTGTTCTTTCTTTTCCATGGTGTTGTTTCCTTCCTTTATTATATTTCCTTAGCAGTTTCCTGCATTTTTGCATCTGCGGCAAGGTTCTTCTTATGCTGTTCTTCCTTGAATTCCGCGTATTTCTGCGCAAGCTCGTCGTCGGAAACGGCGAGTATCTGCACCGCAAGATATCCCGCGTTTGCCGCACAGTCTATGCCGACAGTGGCGACGGGAACTCCGGGGGGCATCATAACGGAGGAGAGCAGGGAATCCATGCCCTCAAGTGCCTTTGCCTTTACGGGGAGAGCAATGACAGGAAGCACTGTGTTTGCGGCAAGAGCCCCGGCAAGGTGAGCTGCCATTCCGGCGGCTCCTATAATAACGCCGAAGCCGTTGTCTCTTGCGCTTCTGGCGAACTCTGCGGCTTCAACGGGAGAACGGTGCGCCGAGAACACGTGCATCTCAAACGGTACGCCGAACTGTTTCAGTGCTTCGGCAGCCTTTCGTACAACGGGAAGATCGCTGTCGCTTCCCATGATGATAGCAGCTTTTTTCATAACTCACATTCCTTTCAAAAAAACAAAAAAGCCGTACTTTCGGTTACAGCTCGAAAATCCTTAAAATATCCCGCATAAAGAACACCCGCGGCTGTCTTGCCGTTTCTTCTGCACAACAGTGAGTCTTGTTCACGCGAACCACTCCGATCCGGGATATACCATTATAATATAATACAAAATATGGAAAACGGGGAAATGCTCCCGTCAATATACCGTGTTTCAGATCCGGTATGACCATATATTTATTTTACAATATTTTATGACTAAATTCAAGCATTTTCCAAAAATAATTTCAACATTTTTTCGTTTCGGGGCAGATACAAAACAGTGATATTGCACAATACACACCTGTTGAAAACTTTTTAAGGGAGAAAATTAAAGTGGATATTAAGCAAATTAAGCGAAAACACCGCCTTGAATTAGGTAAAAAACAGGATAAAAGCGGTTACAAAGGTATTACAATTTAGCGGCAAAACCAGCCGTAAACGTTTACAAAAATGATGTCAAATTTTTCGTTGATATGCATAATATAGGCTGTTGAAAAATCGTTCGTCTTATAAATGAATGACAGTTGAAAAATATGTGAAAGCAAAGTGACCGATTCGCGAACCCCGCTGTGTAAAGGCTGCGGAGAAATTGAAGGCTCCCGGAGATATTACAGACGTGATGTTGAAAACCGATGATGTCAAAATCAACAAAAATATATCGCGAAAACGTTTGCTGTAATCGTTTCCGAGGATTGGGAGAGAAAATTTTTGAAAAAAAGACTTGCAAAAATGAAAATTTTGTGATATAGTTACAAATGAAATCGCGGGGCGATGATTTAATCAAAGCCTGCGCGATGGAAAAAATCAAAAACGTTCCGTAAGATACGGAACAAAAATCTTTGGAGGAAAGAACTATGAAGAAAAGAATAACTTCCGCACTTCTCGCTTCCGCTGTTATCCTGTCGGTAGCCGGCTGTGGCGGAACAACAACACCCGCTTCTACAACAGCTGCTGCACCCGCTGCAACAGAAGCTGCCGCAACTGAGGCTGCTGCTACTGAAGCTGCTGCAACCGAGGCTGCTGCTACTGAAGAAGCTGCTCCTGCTGCTAACACAGACAACAGCGGTACAGTATTCAACATCCGTGCATGGAACGAGGAATTCAAGGGATTCTTCGAGAAGTATATGCCCGGCTACGATGCATCCGCTCAGACTCTTGACGGTGTTCCGGTAGTATGGACAATCGTTCCTTCTGACGATCTGGCTTACCAGAACGCTCTTGACGAAGCTCTCCAGAAGAACGCTTCCGCTTCCGCTGATGACAAGGTTGATATGTTCCTTGCTGAGGCTGACTACATCCTCAAGTACACAGATTCCGACTTCACAATGGATATCGCTAACCTCGGCGTAAACCAGGTTGACACTGAGTACCAGTACACAGTATCCGCTGCTTCCGACAGCAACGGCAAGATCAAGGGTGTATCCTTCCAGTGCTGCCCGTCCGCTCTTATCTACAGAAGATCTATAGCTAAGGACGTTCTCGGTACAGATGATCCTGATCAGGTACAGGCTGCTCTCGATTCTTGGGCAAAGTATGATGACGTTGCTAAGCAGGCTAAGGACAAGGGCTACTACATGCACGCTTCCTTCGCTGAAACATACCGTGTATTCTCCAACAACGCTGACGGCGCTTGGGTAACCGGCGGCCAGCTCACAATCCCTGCTGTAGTCGATCAGTGGACAGAGCAGGCTAAGACCTACTTCGACAACGGCTATATCCTCGACACATGCCCCGGCATCTGGGACGACGGAAAGAACGCTGAGATGTTCGCAACAGGTAAGACAATGTGCTTCTTCGGTCCTGCTTGGTACTTCAACTTCTGCATGGGCAACGCACAGGATCCCGACAACGGCTGCTTCGGCGACTGGGCTATCTGCAAGGGACCGCAGGGTCACTTCTGGGGCGGTACATGGATCCTCGCAGCAACAGGCACAGACAACGGCGACCTCGTTGCTAAGGTTATGAAGGCATTCACAGAGAATGAAGAAGTTTGTGAGAACCTCATCGTTAACGAAGGTCAGTTCACAAACAACAAGAAGGTTAACGAGAAGTTCGCTAACGATCCTTCCTTCGGTGTTGACTTCCTCGGCGGTCAGAACGCTACTGCGGTATTCTGCGGCATGACAGACTCCATCAAGTGGGAGAACGCTACTATCTACGATCAGGCTTGCAACGAAGGTTACCAGAACTTCATCAAGACCTACATCAACGGTACAACAACTAAGGAAGCTTCCCTCGCTGACTTCTACACCTACATCAACGAGAAGTATCCTGCAGTTCAGACTCCGTGAGTTATCTAAAGATCACAAATAATTGCTGATTAAAGAGGCGAGGCAAGTATCTTGCTTCGCCTCTTAATTAACAAAATACAATTATGAGAGGATAACGGCTTATGAGTTCGACAACTACCACCGCACCGGCAAAGCACAAATCGATAAGCTATGCAAAATGGGGTTATTTCTTTATCGCGCCGTTTGTTATTGTTTATCTTTTCTGCTCGCTGATACCGCTGCTTTCCACGTTTTATAACTCCCTTTTTGAGAACTATATGGACGGTCTGAAACAGATCGGACCGAATTTCGTAGGTCTGCAGAACTTCATCTCAATATTCACTCCTCGTTCTTCCGACGGTAAGATGGAAATTTTCAGCTATACCGGAAATACGATGATCATGTGGGTCATGGGTGCTGTACCGCAGATCGTTTTTGCGCTTCTCCTCGCTGTTATTTTCACGAGTGAGAGAATGAAGATCAAGGGACAGGGATTCTTCAAGACAGTTATCTATATGCCTAACCTGATAATGGCGTCGGCGTTCGCAATGCTGTTCTTCCAGATCTTCTCGTCTGTTGGTCCTATCAACCAGATCATTACGGCTAACGGAGGTTCCGCGTTCCTGTTCTTCGACAATGAATGGTCGGCAAGAACAATAATCGCGTTCATCAACTTCCTGATGTGGTTCGGTAACACGACGATCCTGCTTATGGCGGGTATCATGGGTATCGACCAGAGCCTTTTCGAAGCTGCTTCGATAGACGGTGCGAACTCCACTCAGGTGTTCTTCCGCATAACTATCCCGCTGCTTATGCCTATTATAATTTACGTTGTTATCACAGCCCTCATAGGCGGTCTGCAGATGTTCGACGTACCGCAGATCATCACCTCCGGCAAGGGCAACCCGAGCAACACTACCAAGACGCTCGTTATGGCACTTAACGGCTATATCGGACTCAGCAAGAACTACGGTATGGCTGGTGCTTATTCCTTCTTCCTGTTCATCGTAACAGGCGCTCTGAGTGTATTAGTATTCAAGTCCACAGAGCCCAAGAAGGAAAAGAAAGGAGGTAAGAAGTAATGGCAAGCAGAATGGAATACATCGATAAGGGCAATAAGACTTCGCTGTTTATTTCGCGTCTTGTTTCTTACATCTTCCTTGTCTTTGTAACTATACTCAGCTTATTCTCCTTTTATCTCCTTATAATCAACTCCTCCAGAAGCAATGCACAGCTGCAGGCAGGTTTTGAGTTCTTACCCAAGGAGCATTTCTTCGATAACCTTGTTACGGCATGGAACGACCAGAGTATATTCTTCCTCCCGCAGGGTATGCTGAACAGCTTCATAGTTGCGGCGCTGACATGTATCCTTACATCGTACTTCTCCGCTATGACAGCTTACGGCGTATGCGTATATGATTTCAAGGGAAGAAAGTTCATACATAAGGCTATAATCCTTGTTATGATGATACCTACACAGGTTTCCGCCCTCGGTTTCGTACAGCTCGTAAACAACCTGCATCTTACAAACACATACTGGCCTCTTGTTATCCCGGCTATCGCGGCTCCCTCCACTTATTTCTATATGAAGCAGTACATCGACAGTACGCTTCCGCTTGAAATAGTTGAGGCTGCTCGTGTTGACGGTTCCAACGAGTTCAGAACTTACAACTTCATCTGTATGCCGATCCTTAAGCCGGCTCTGGCTGTTCAGATGATATTCGCTTTCGTCGCATCGTGGAACAACTTCTTTACTCCGGCCCTCATACTGGATAAGAAGGAAATGTACACCCTCCCGATCATGCTTTCGATCGTTCGTTCCCGTATCAACTCCCAGGCAGGCGATATGGGTGAGGTTTACATGATAATCCTGCTTGCGATCGTCCCCGTCGTTATAGTTTACCTCTTCCTCTCGAAGTTTATCATCGGCGGTGTAACTCTCGGAAGCGTTAAGGGTTAATGACAAAACACAAAATGCATATCCCGGCGGTTTCCGCCGGGATTTTTTTCTGTCAGGAATGAATTTATAGATAAGCTGGACTCCCGACAGTCTCTGCCGGGAGATTATTGTCGGTAAGTTATCCCACGGAGCATAAAAGACGGAATTTTTATGAAAAAGATTTATATTTTAAGTTTTTCATAAAAACTATTGAAATTCTTATAAAAATATGCTAAAATTATATGGAATATAATAGTTCATCGGCTTTGAGACTTTGTATTATTCAGATCGTGTGACGGCCTTTGACAGGATATAGTAATCGGGAGGTGCAGGAGTGAAGCGTTCGGATTATATTTCATGGGACGAGTATTTTATGGGTATCGCCCTGCTGTCGGCGCAGAGAAGCAAGGACAGCAACACACAGGTCGGTGCGTGCATCGTGAATTCCGACAATAAGATAGTCTCTGTCGGATATAACGGAATGCCTACGGGATGCGCCGACGACGATATGCCGTGGGAAAGAAGCGCGGACAGCGCCCTCGACACAAAGTACCCGTTTGTCTGCCACGCAGAGCTCAACGCTATCCTGAACAGCAATATCCCTACGCTTTCCGGCTCCACGCTTTATGTGACACTGTTTCCGTGCAACGAGTGCGCAAAAGCCATTATACAGTGCGGGATAAAGCGTGTCGTTTATATGGAGAACAAGTACGCCGATACCGACGGAGTGCGTGCTTCGGAAATAATGTTCAGAAAATGCGGGATCACCGCTGAGCTGTATCAGCCCACGGGAAGAGAACTTACTATCAATTTATAAGAGAGTTAATATGAAGAAGAGAAAGACGATCGCTGTTATTGTCGGTACCACTAACGGATTCTTCCGGAGTCCGTGTCTTTCCGGCATTATAAAACAAGCAAAAATACTTGACTACAATGTTGCGGTCTTCTCGGTTTCCACTATGTGGAATGACAGGACAAAGCACCAGTTCGGTGAAGAGAATATTTACAGCCTGCTGTCTATCGGTAAGTTTGACGGTGCTGTTTTTATTGACTATTCTTTTTGGGAAGATGTTGTCCGTCAGAAGGTAATGAAGCTCATACGTTCAATTCCCGGATTCAATATGGTCATCTACGATCAGAAGGGCGTAGAGGGTTTTGAGAGTGTAGTTTCCAATGACCGGGACGGCTTTGCATCAATGGTTGATCATCTTATCGAGGTACACGGATTTAGTAAGATATGGTGTCTTACGGGCGGTGCGGAGTTCCCGATCGCACATGACAGAATGAACGGCTATATTGATTCCATGACCCGGCACGGGCTTGAAGTCAAGGAAGAGTACAAGATCTTCGGCGATTTCTGGACTATGGCTGCCACCGCGCTTGCGGAAAAGATAGCGAACGGTGAAGTCGAAATGCCGGAGGCTGTGGTCTGCGGAAACGACAAATCCGCGGTGACCCTTGTAAACGAGCTTATGCACAGAGGTATCAGTGTGCCGGAAGATATGGTAGTTGTAGGATATGACCTCGGCGGTGAGTCCATAACCAACGATCCTTCCGTAACCACCTGTACAAGACCGGAAAAATACACCGGCGAGAAGTGCGTATGTGTGCTGCACCGGAAAATAACGGGAGAAGATGTGTACCCTGCCGACGCGGATGAGGTACTGTTTGTCAGCGGCGAGAGCTGCGGCTGCCACAGGGATATCGCTTTTGCCCACAGATATAACGAGATGGACAAGCTCGAAAGAGAGTCCGAGGCGCAGCTGCGATTCAGCTGTATGCAGGAATCGCTTATGGCGTCGGAGACGTTCGATGAGTTTTTACAGATAATATACAAGCACGTTCACCTTATAAGAGACAGAGCCGCTTATGTGATATGTCTGAACAAGGACTGGAATCTTTTCCGCGAGGACGACACTATCTATATCCGCGACGGATATCAGGAGGATATGTTCGAGGCACTTGTCAATATAGGCAACACAGATCTCGGACGCGGTGAATCGTTCAGATCGGGTGATCTCTTCCCGCCTCACATACTGCTTGACGAACGTCCTGTTGCCTGCTTCTTTAACGCTGTGCATTTTGAAGACAGATGCTTCGGCTATCAGGTCGTAAGATTCAACGATGATGAGAACGTCTTCCCCGAAGATTTCACTCATTCATGGGTATCGGGTATAAGCGTATCTCTCGAATATCTGCGTATGAGCGAGCGTATGAAGCTGATGTACAACCGAGCGTTCGCCAATTCTGTCCGTGACGCTATGACCGGTCTTTATAACCGTCAGGGCTATGAGCTTTACAGCGATAAGGTGTTCCGTCTCGCGAAGGAGCACGGAACGAAACTGCTCGTTGTGGTAGCCGACCTTGACGACCTCAAGAAGATAAACGACACCTACGGTCACAACGAAGGCGACAATGCTATCACGGTAGCGGCACGCGCTTTGCAGACCTGCTGCGGCAACGGTGAATACTGCGTGCGTTCCGGCGGTGACGAGTTCATCATATTCGGCACCTACGACTATGATAACGCGATACCCGTGTTCTACCGCAGCCGTATAGACGGATATCTCGCAAGATACAACTCGTCCTCCGACAAGCCGTATAATGTGGGAATGAGCACCGGCTTTTTCATAGACTATATCGACGACTATGAGGACATCGACCGCTGTCTGAAAATAGCCGACGAGCGTATGTACGCAAACAAGGCTGCCCGCAAGAAGGGGCGCGGGATCACGCACGGGCAGTAGCGGTATTCCTGAGTTTCCGCTATGGCGCCCCAGTAACAAACAACCGCAAATGCCGCTGAGATCAATGATTTCAGCGGTTTTTAAGGGATAATGCAATAATTTTTGAAAGGAAGAATTAAATGAAGAAAAGGATCATAGCTGCTTTTGCGGCTGCGGCAGTATTGCTCGCTGCCGGCTGTTCCGGCAATACACCGGCACAGACTACGGCTGCGGCGCAGGAGAGCAAGTCCGAGCAGACAACGGCGGCTGCAAACGATACCGATGCTCCGGACAATGATGAAGACGAAGATGAAGATATCGATGACGAAGACGAGGAAGAGGACGACGAGACCGATGACGGCGAAAATGCCGCAGAAAAGGAAGTAAACGGCTTTGCGCTTTCTGTAAACGGTTCTGACGGCAAAATGCGAGTTTCCCGTGCGAAAAACAAATCGCAGGCTATGGGCGAACCCGATGTGTGGACGATATTCGTTTATCTCTGCGGAACCGATCTTGAAAGCGAGGACGGCTACGGCGCGGCATCGGGCGATATAGCACAGATGCTCGAAGCCGAGGGCAGCGACAATGTTCGGTTCGTTATCCAGACAGGCGGTACATCGCAATGGCAGAATGAGGTATTCAGCTCAGATGAGTGCGGACGTTATCTGCTCCAGAATCAGGATATTACCTCTGTTGATTCCGTTCCGCTGGCTAATATGGGATCTCCCGATACTCTTGCCGACTTCCTTGAATGGGGTGTTGAGAATTACGCTTCCGAGAAAATGGGAGTTGTTTTCTGGGATCACGGCGGCGGAAGCATTACAGGCGTATGCGTTGACGAGCTCTTTGAGGGAGACACGCTGTATCTTTCGGAGATAAACAGTGCTTTCTCAAAAGTATATGCGAATATGACAGATAAGTTCGAGTTTGTAGGCTTTGACTGCTGTCTTATGGGAACCGCGGAAACGGCAAATATTCTCGCTTCCTATGCAAGATATTTCTACGGCTCACAGGAGACCGAACCCGGTTCCGGCTGGGACTACACCGCAATAGGCAATTTCCTTGCGCAGAATCCCTCCGCGAACGGTGCAGAGCTCGGCAAGGTCGTAGCAGACAGCTTCTATGCGGAGTGTGAGGCTTCTGAGCAGGAAGACGGCTGCACATTCACTATCGTGGACTGCGATAAAATCGACGAATTCATTGTTGCATTCAACGATTATATGAATGAACTGTACGGATCGGCGGACAGCGATCTCGCCGGAATCGTAAGAGGCGTGAATAACGCGGAGAACTTCGGCGGAAACAACAAGTCCGAGAGCTATACTAACATGGTAGATATAGGCGGTATCGTGAAGAGCTGCTCGTCCTATGCGGACGGAAGTGCTTTGCTCTCCGCACTCGATGACTGCATAGTTTACAATATAAACGGAATCAACCACTCGAATGCATCCGGTCTGTCCGTTTATTACCCGCTTTGCGTACAGGGTTCTGAGGAGCTCAAGGTATTTTCCGGCATCTGCATAAGCCCGTTCTATCTCTCGCTCGTTGATATGGTAGCCAAGGGCTACACCGGCAACGGCTATGACAACCAGGTGTTCTTCACCGAGGACGGAGACTGGGAGATCGAGGACGGCAGCTGCGAGTATTATGATGACAGCTACTTTGATTATGCCGACGAGGAAAGCGACGAGCAGAGCGAGCTTATCACATTCGCGGCGAAACCGTACCTTGACGATGACGGAGTATATGCGTTCATGCTCGACGAGAACGGGCTTGAATATACTGCAGGCGTATCGGCGTACATCATTATGAAGATCGGTGACAATACAATGCTTGAGCTTGGTGAAACATACGATGTTTACGCCGACTGGGAAAAAGGTATATTCACAGACAATTTCGACGGATCGTGGTTATCGCTTCCCGACGGCTCACTCCTTGCATTATACATTGTCGGTTTTGAGGACGGACGCGCTATATACACTTCTCCCATAGAGCTCAACGGAAAGCGCACAAATCTGCGTATAGTTCAGACTTCGGACAGCATTTACATAGATGGTGCATGGGACGGTATCGACGAGAACGGTATGGCTTCGCGTGAAGTAAAGAAGCTCAAGGCCGGAGATATGATAGCTCCGATCTACTACTTCTATGAAGATGACGATGACGAGCAGACATTTACCGCGGACGCGTATGAATGGTCGGACGGTGACACCATACAGTACAGCACACTTCCGGACTCCAATTACTATTACGCATTCTGCATAGATGACGTTTACGGCGACTTCTATATGACCGATCCTGTATGTTTTACTGTGGAAGGCGATAAGATACGGTTCAGCGACCTTTCGGAATAATGATCCTGTATTAAAAGAACAGCTTGCTGTGAAGATCACAGCAAGCTGTTCGGTTTATCAACAGACCATATTTTGTATTTTCCCGATCCTCTGCGTTTCAGTCTGCGCCTGACATATATCGGTGCAATGAAATACCACATCAGTTTGTGGTGTCAAGCCCACTTTTCCAAAGGGGGCTTGCGCCGTCCGCGCAGGACAAGTCTGTCAAAAAATTTATTTTTTGACAGACAGACAGCTTGCTGTGAAGATCACAGCAAGCTGTTTTTGTTCCTTCTGAGGGGGAAAGCCCGGTCCGCTTTTTTTAAAGAGGACCGGGGCGTGACCCCGGATCGGCTCAGCAGCAGTTGTTGCCGCAGTTGTTGTTGCAGCCGCAGTTGTTATCACAGCTGTTTCCGCAGCCGAGGATATTGCAGTTGCCGCAGCAAAGGAACAGGAGAATGATGATGATAGCGAGCGAGCAGTTGTTGTTTCCGCACATAATATGTTTCCTCCGGTTGATTAATTATTTATGAAACGTTTCATAATATAATATATGACAGACATCGAAAAATGTTACCTGTCGGCGAAAAAATCGGGAGGGATATTATGATAGAATTCAAGGGCTTTACCGTTAAGGCAAACTCGGCGCTGAACAAAGGTGCGGACAAGGCAATGGAAATGGGACACACCTATATCGGCAGTGAGCATATCCTGTACGGGCTTTTGTGTGAGGAAAGCAGCGCTGCCTGCGCCGCTCTCGGCAAGTACGGAATAAACGCGGGAGAGATACTGCACAAGATAGAGCTTGCGGCAGGGAAGGGGATAAAAACGCGGCTTACCTCCGCGGATATCACTCCACGCGGCAGAAAGATACTCGAAAGCGCTCTCTGCGATCCCGGAAACGACTGCGGCGGCCTTGCCGGCACCGGGCATATCCTGCTTGCCGTGCTGCGTGACGAGAACTGCTGCGGAGCTATGATGCTGAAGGAGCTCGGAGCCGATATACGGCAGATCACCCGCGACTGCGCCGCCGCACCGCATAACGGCGGTATCGCGAACGCACCGGACAAAGAATACCGCAGTACCGTGCTCGACAGGTTCGGCACCGACCTCACACAGCTTGCGCGGGAGGGTAAGCTCGACCCTGTCATAGCGCGGGACAGGGAGATAAATGAGGCTGTCCGTATTCTGATGTGCCGGCGAAAGAACAACCCCTGCATTATCGGAGAGAGCGGTGTCGGAAAGACCGCCATAGCTGAGGGCATAGCCCTGCTTGCGGCATCGGGCAGATTGCCGGAGGAGTTTGCGAATGTGCGGATATTCAGTCTCGATATGGCTTCCGTGGTTGCGGGAGCCAAGTACCGCGGCGATTTTGAGGAACGAATAAAATCCATAACCGATGAGGTAAAGAGCAGCGGAAACACCATACTGTTCATTGACGAGATCCATACAATAGCCGGAGCCGGTGCCGCAGAGGGAGCGATAGACGCGGCAAACATACTAAAACCCGTACTTGCCCGTGGTGAGATACGCGTTATCGGAGCTACCACAGCCGATGAATACAGACGGTATATCGAAAAGGACGCGGCTCTCGCAAGGCGTTTCAGACCCGTATATACCGACGAGCCGGACGAGAGCTCGGCGGCAGCTATATTAAAAGGTATCAGACCGAGGTATGAGGAGCACCACGGGGTGACTCTTTCCGATGAAGCGATTGAAGCCGCGGTGAAGCTGTCCGTTCGGTATATGGAGGACAGAAAGCTGCCGGACAAGGCGATAGACCTTATCGACGAGAGCTGCGCGGCGGTAAGGCTCGGGAAGAATGACAGTGAAAGCAGCAGAGAGATGCAGATAAAGCATCGCATAGACGAGCTTGCCGCGGAAAAAGAAAAGGCGGTCATAATGCAGGATTTTGAGCTTGCGGCGGAGATACGCGACCGCGAGAAAGCTGTCACTGCCGAGTACGAGGAAATACTGTCGGAGCAAAAGAGCGGTATCGACAGGCCTGTTATCACCGCGAACGATATCGCCGCATCACTCGAACGTATTACAGGGATCCCGGCGGCGGAGGTGCTGAAAGACGACGCGGACCGGTTGATGCGGCTCGAAGAAACGCTGAAAAAGGAGATAATCGGTCAGGACAAGGCTGTGTGTGCAGCAGCAGCGGCGGTAAAGCGCGGAAGATCGGGACTTGCGAGACATGACCGTCCGATAGGCAGCTTCATATTTGCGGGACCTACCGGTGTCGGAAAAACTGGATTGTCAAAAGCTCTTTCCCGGGCAATATTCGGGAAAGATGACGCTTTGACAAGATTCGATATGTCGGAGTATATGGAAAAGCACAGTGTTTCCGGGCTTATCGGTTCGCCGTCGGGATATGTGGGGTACGAAGACGGCGGGAGGCTGATCGAAGCTGTAAAGCGCCGTCCGTACAGCGTGCTGCTGTTCGACGAGATAGAAAAAGCTCACCCGGATGTACTCGATCTGCTGCTTCAGGTGCTCGACGAGGGGCATCTGACAGCAGCGGACGGTACACGGGTGAGCCTTAAGAACTGCATAATAATAATGACGACAAATGTCGGAGCGAGAGCTTCCGGTGAAAAAAAGCCTGCCGTCGGATTTATTTCCGGGGAAAACGAAAAATATGATGACATTATTAAAGCGGAGCTGATGAAGACATTCCGGCCGGAATTTATCAACCGTGTCGATGAGATCGCTGTTTTTTCACGGCTTTCCGAGGAAGCCGCCGTGATTATCTGCCGGAAGATGATATCGGAGCTTTCGGAGCGTGCTGCCGGGGCAGGGATATCTCTCACCGTGACCGACGCGGCGGTGCGGAAGCTCGCCAAGCTCGGATACAGCGAGAAATTCGGCGCAAGGGAGATGTACCGCACGATAGTGAAGCACATAGAAGACCCGCTTGCTGAAAAGCTGTTTTCCGGAGAAAAGCAGGCTGTTTTCGACGAAGCGGATATCGTCTGATAGCGGTCTAATATATGGGAACCTCTAAAAACCCATTTTGAGAGAAAAAGAGCTATCCGCATCATCTACTGCGTCAAGCCTCCTAACCGGGCGACAGCCCGCCTTCGTCGCCTTTCCTTGTATCTGACGCGCCTATCTCATTTTCTCTTTTCAAAGTGGTTTTTAGATGTACCCATGTGTATTTTCTGTTCATTATCCACTGTTCGCACTCATATAATAGTGCAGGGGGTCTGCGATATGATGAAATGGATAATGACGGGGCTTATTCTGCTTTCTGTGATATTCGCGGCGGTGACCGGGCGAATGGACTGCCTTTCGGCCGCGTTTCTGGAGGAATGCAGCGGTGCGGTGCAGCTCGCATTATCGCTTGCCGGTATAATCGCGCTGTGGAGCGGTATTATGCGGGTCGCGCAAAGCTCCGGGCTTACCGGAAAGCTCGCAGGTATCGCGGAGCCTGTGCTGTCAAAGCTGTTCGGCGGGCTGGAGCGCGGCGGCAGGGCAATGCAGTATATCACACTCAATATAACGGCGAACATTCTCGGTCTCGGGAACGCATCAACGCCGTTCGGTATAGCGGCAATGCGTGAGATCGAAAGGGAAGAGCGAAGTCCCGAACCGGACAGAGCTTCACACAATATGATAGTGCTTACCGTGATGAACACCGCGAGCCTGCAGCTGATACCTACGACCGCGGCGGCACTGCGGCTTGCTCATGGTTCCACCGACCCTATGGAGATACTGCCGTGCGTATGGATAACATCGGTTTCCGCGCTGACGGCAGCTCTTACCGCAGCAGCGGTATGCCGGGCGGTAAGCAGGAGGAAGCTGCGTTGAACATATCCGATCTCATTATACCGCTGATTTTCGCGGGAGTACTTATATACGGGCTTTGCGTAAGGACCGATGTTTTCGCGGAGTTCACGGAGGGTGTTAAGGACGGCTTAAAGACGGTATATGAAATATTCCCGTCGCTGTTCTGTCTTGTTATATCGGTCGGTGTGTTTCGTGCGTCCGGCGGTGCGGAGCTGCTTACTTCGGCGCTGTCACCGCTGCTCGGTGCGGTCGGGTTCCCGCCGGAATGTGCGGAGCTTATGCTTCTGCGACCTTTTTCCGGCAGCGGTGCGATAGCAGTATTCGAGCGCGTTCTTACAGACTGCGGTGCCGACAGCTTTGCCGGACGAACGGCTTCGGTCATTCTCGGCAGCAGCGAGACAACGTTTTATACTCTCTCCGTCTATTTTGCAGCCGTCAGGGCGAAAAAGACACGTTACGCCCTCTTCTGCGCACTTGTCGGTGACTTTGTCTGTGCGGCCGTAAGTGCTGTGACGGTGAAAATGCTGCTGTGATGCAGGCTTTCTGAAAAAAAGATTACCGCATCACAGAAAAAGACCGCTGAATTGTCACTCAGCGGTCTTTATGTTTTGGATTTTTTGTTTACGGAATTCCGTGTTACGGTCAGGAAAGATTCGGGATATCCGTTAAGTCTTCACCAGCGGCAGGGTTATAATGACTTCCGTACCCTCACCGAGAGAGCTGTTGATATCGAGCGAGCCTCCGTGGACGCGGATTATCTCGTCAGCTACCGCGAGACCTATTCCGGAACCGCGGACTGTGTTGTTCGCTTTGTAGAATTTCTCCTTTATGCGCGGGAGATCGGCTTCGGCGATGCCTACGCCGTCGTCACTGACGGAGATCCTGATCTTTCCGCCGGACACCTCTGTGCTTACGAAAGTGTGACCGCCTTTTCTGCCGTACTTGATCGAATTGTCGATGATATTGATAAATACCTGACGCAGACGGTTCTTGTCACCGTAAACTACCGCTATCTCCTCACTCTCTTCCATTGTGAGAGTGATATTCTCCGTCTTTGCGCGTTCCTCATACATCAGCACAGCGTCAGACAGTTCCGCGATAACATCAAGATTGGCCTGCTGCAGCGACAGATGACCGTTCTGTATGCGGGAGAAGTCAAGCAGTTCCTCGACCATTTCGGACAGTCTGCTCGTCTCCTTGCCTATTATCTGCATACCTTTCTTGCGGGTCTCCGCGTCATCTATATCGACGAGAGTTTCGCTCCAGCCTTTTATAGCAGTGAGAGGAGTGCGCAGCTCATGCGATACCGACGAGATGAACTCGTTCTTGATATTCTCGGAGTGTTCGAGCTCGTCCGCCATATAGTTGAATATATCGCAGAGCTCACCGATCTCTTCCGTTGTGTTGTTGCCGCTGTCTATGCGGACTTTGAAGTCGCCCGCGGCGAGCTTCCTCGCCGTTACGCCGACACGGTGTATCGGCTGCACGATGCTTCGTATGAAGTATATGCCGAGCACAAGCAGAAGGAACAGTATGACCGCGCTTATCGCAAGAACGCCGAATGTCAGACCCCAGATATGCGTGTCGGTCTTGTCGAGTGACGTGACTATCCGTATGCCGCCGCCTGTCAGCGCATTCAGTACGGTATATGCCATATACTTCTCGCCGCCGGAAAAGCTGCCTACATAGTAGCCGCTGCGGTCATCAGAAGCGGCGGCCTCGTCATAGTCCGGCATATTGTATGTCTCGGAGGGCGTGAAGCCGCTGCTCGAAAGATATACTTTTCCGTCACGGTTTATCGCCATAAGCTCCGCGTAGTTCTTCTTCTCGAACTGTTCGACCGAGTTGATTATCTCGTCCGAGTAATCCGAACCGGATTCCTCATAGGAGCGCTCCACAACTCCCGCAACGATGTTCGCCTGTGTTTCGATGTACTGCCTTACCGCTCCGTAATAGTAGTTTCTTATCAGAAAATACGTTACGATATCGAGTATTATCAGCAGCACCGCAACAATGCTGAAGCTGTTGTAGAACCAGCGGGCAGCGATGCTCCGCCTGCGCAGAGTCATGCTTCGCGTCCGAGCGCAAACGCCTTCTTGTTGATCTCTATCGCTTTCTTCGGCACGCACTCGTCAAGCGCCTTCTGCCATGCTTCTTCGGGGAAGCCCGCGGTCTTTGAGATAAGACCCATCAGCACGACATTAACAGCTCTTGAGCTTCCCGCCTTCTCCGCGAGTGTGAGCGCGTCTATAGCCGTGATATCCACACCCTTTGCGCGTATCTTTTCCGTAAGGCTGCCGGGGTATTCCTGCACGCCCATAATAACGGGCATAGGGTTTATCTGCTGTGAGTTTGTGATTATCTTACCGCCCTTTTTGAGATACGGCAGCCATCTTGCGGCTTCAAGCTCCTCGAAGGAGATGATGATATCCGCTTCTCCCTTTTCGATAACGGGGGAGAATATCTTGTCGCCGTACTTTATATATGTTACGACGGAACCGCCGCGCTGGGACATTCCGTGTACTTCGCTGACCTTTACGTCATAGCCTGCGGAAAGCAGGACGTTTCCGAGGATACGGCTCGCGAGGAGCGTTCCCTGTCCGCCTACGCCGACCAGCATTATTGCTTTTGTTTCAGCCATTTCACTCTACCTCCCTTATTCCTGTATCGCGCCGAACCTGCACATCTGTGTGCAGAGTCCGCAGCCTACGCAGAGCGTATTGTCGATCTGTGCCTTGCCGTCAACCATAGAGATCGCAGGGCAGCCGATCTTCATACAAGCCTTGCAGCTCTTGCACTTATCCCTGTCAACCTTGAACGGGGGCTTATGCTTTACAGTCTTGAGCAGTGCGCAGGGCTTTCTGCAAATGATAACGGAGGGAGCGTCCGCGGCAAGCTCTTCCTTTATAGCGGCTTCGGTCTCCGCAAGATCGCCGGGATTTATCACTCTTACGCGGTCGATACCGACAGCATGGCAGAGTGCTTCAAGATCTACTGCCGCAGCCGGGTCGCCGTAGATGTTCTTGCCGTTTGCGGGGTTGTTCTGATGACCGGTCATGCCTGTGATGCTGTTGTCAAGTATCAGAACAGTGGAATTTGTGCGGTTGTACGCGATATTGATAAGACCGGTTATACCGGAGTGAATGAATGTGGAGTCGCCGATGACAGCCACAGCCTTGCCTTCATATTCGCCGCGCATTGCCTTGTTGAAACCGTGCAGGCCGCTTACGGACGCACCCATACAGACTGTGGTGTCCATAGCTTCAAGCGGAGCGGCGGAGCCGAGTGTGTAGCAGCCGATATCGCCGCTTACGAACACGCCGAGCTTCTTAAGTGTGTAGAATACTCCGCGGTGAGGACATCCGGCGCACATTACGGGAGGACGGATCGGTATAACGTCGTCAAGCTGCTCGTACTCGTTCTTTACGCCGAGTATCTTTTCACGCAGATATGTCTGCGAATATTCGCCTATGAATGTGAACAGCTCCTTGCCTATCGGGTCAAGACCTATCTTGCGGCAGTGCGTTTCGATTATATCGTCAAGCTCTTCAACAACATACAGCTTCTTCACCTTTGCGGCGAAGTCCTTTATCAGCTTTACGGGCAGCGGGTTCACCATACCGAGTTTCAGGTAGCTTGCCTTTTCTCCGAGAGCTTCTCTTGCGTACTGGTAAGCGGCTCCGTTGGTGATGATGCCTATTTCGGTATCGAACATCTCAACTCTGTTGAGCGGAGAAGTTTCCGCGTATTCGACGAGCTTTTTCGTGCGCTCTTCGACAACGATGTGCTTCGGTTTCGCGTTCGCGGGAGTCATGATATTCTTGCGGGGATTTTTGGTATAGTCATAGCGGACGGTCTTTCTGTCTTCAAGCTCAACTATGCTCTGCGAGTGTGCAACTCTTGTGGAAAGACGGAGTATGACGGGAGTGTCGAACTGCTCGGATATTTCATAGGCGAGCTTCGTGAACTCCTTGCATTCGCCGGAATCCGACGGTTCGAGCATCGGCACCTTTGAGCCGATAGCGTGATTGCGGGAATCCTGCTCGTTCTGTGACGAGTGCATACCCTGATCGTCGGCAACAGCGAGAACAAAACCGCCGTTCACGCCGGTATATGACGCGGTATAGAGCGGGTCGGCAGCCACATTGAGTCCGACGTGCTTCATAGCGCAGAACGAACGTCTGCCGGCAAAGGACGCGCCTATTGCCGCTTCACACGCCACCTTCTCGTTGGGAGCCCATTCGCTGTACATTTCATTTTTGTCGTAGGTCGAAGCAAATTCGGTTATTTCGGTGCTGGGGGTTCCGGGATAACTTGAAACGAACTCAACGCCCGCCTCGTATAATCCTCTTGCCACAGCCTGATTGCCAAGCATCAAACCTGCCATCAGAATCATTCCTTTCGTTACGTTTTGAACGTTATATTATTTTTTTATTATACCACACTCTGCCCCATTTTGCAAGATTTTTTGTTATATTTTGCGCTGTTCTGCGCGGACGGCGCCAGACACTCTGAACAGACTGCTGCGGGGCAGGCAAAGATCTGAATAACAAAGACCGTTGTATGTTTGAAATACAGCGGTCTTTCTGTTAATGTGTTTTATTTGATCCCTTTCCGGCTTTTTTTCGAGTATTCGTGGAGCCGGTTGCTTTCGTCGAATTTCTCCGCGCTGTCAACGCTTCCCGCCGGTATCATTCCCGTACAGTCCGACGTGCTTACCGTTCCGGTAAGGCACATATCGTCGTTCATCGGAAATTCATTGTGTGTGCCGCGGTTCTTTTTCTTTCCGCTCATTTTATCACCCCGCGTTTATTATCTGTCTTTTCCCGCTGAAATATACAACTCCCGTATGTCCTGCATACGGGAGCCTGTGTTAATGATCGAATTTGTCCAGAAACCAGATATCTCTTGCCGTAAACTCTTTTCCGTCGAGATATGACAGAATACCGGCATCTGTCGTGAATTTAAATGTCAGCTTGTAGCTGTATAGAGCCTGATATTTATATCCTTTTTCCTTGTTCACGCGGTTTGAGCCGTATTTTCCGTCGCCGAGCAGCGGGTGACCGATATACGCCATGTGTGCGCGTATCTGATGTGTGCGTCCGGTCACAAGATCAACTTCCAGCAGACTGTCGCCATCCGCGTTCACGGACAGAACACGGTATTTCGTGACTATCGTGCGGTTTTCTGGTGTTTTCTTGTCGGAGATGATAACACGGTTTTCCTGCTCATTCTTGTACAGATATGCGGTGAGTGTGGCTTCTTTCTTCTCCGGCACACCGCAGACTGCGCAGAGATACAGCTTCGTGAGCTCCCTGTCGCGTATCTTCTGGTTGAGTATCCGCAGGCTTTCGGCATTCTTAGCCGCAATCACAATGCCGCCCGTGTTGCGGTCTATGCGGTTGCACAGTGCCGGAGCAAAGCACTGCTCGTCCTCCGGGCGGTATTCGCCCTTTTCACGCAGATACCGCTGAATACCCGCAATAAGGGTATTGCCGTTTCCGTCTGAGTCTTCATGCACCAGCAGTCCCGGTTCCTTGTCCGCCAGCAGGATATTCTCGTCCTCGTACAGCACTCTGACATCCGGAGCCTCGTCCGGTACGCTGTTCACGGGCTTTTCCGCGAGCATCTCCTCCGGCGCATAAACGGTGATCTCGTCGCCCTCGCACAGCTTGTATGCGGGCTCGGTGCGTCTGCCGCCGACCTTGATGTCCTTTTTGCGTATCAGCCTGCATACGGCTCCCTGCGACATGGCGGGAAACGTTTTGAGCAGAAATCTGTCGATGCGCTGACCGGCGGAGTTCCTTCCGACGGTTAGTTTCCGCATCAACGCATTATCCTCGTGAAGCCGCGCTCTTCAAAATATTCGATAGCCGCCGCCATGAATTCGTTTGAGTTGGTGCACTGCTCGCTGACAGCGGGAAGACGATCTACTGCCTTTGCCCACTTTTCCTCGGTCTCCGGGTCGTCCTCCGCAGAGAACCACAGTTCATTGCGCCACATCTTGAATTTAAGGCATACTATATAGGGCTTATTCATATTTCCGTCCTTTTTGCGAACTTTAAAGGAACCTCCGGTATCGTAATAATATCGTGGAGGTTCCCTTAACAGTTATTTCGCATATAATAATATTGTTACTGGATAGCTACTATGTTCATCATGAGCTTTCCGTTCTCGTCGATAGTGATAACGCCGTAGGAAGGCTTGTTCTTGCCTCTTGGGGAGTCTATCGCGCCGGGGTTCATGACATAAACGCCGTCAATGCACTCTGTGCGGTACATATGTGTATGACCGTAGAGAGCCACCTTGCAGCCGCGGTTCTTGGCTTCGTTTACTATCGGGTCAAGGCTTCCCTGAACATTATGCTCGTGTCCATGTACGCAAAGGATCTTGTAGCCTGCCGCTTCAACGACTTCGAGAGACTTATGCTTACCGTAATCACATTCGCCGAGGACATAGTAGAATGTCATTTCGGGATGTTCTCTTTTTACGTCGGCAAACTCGTGCTCACCGTCGCCGAGGTGTATGACCATATCCGCGTCGAGATTTTTCTCAACAACGGCTTTATACTTGTGGTAATCCTTGTTTGTGTCCGAAACTACGATGATCTTCATGATGACCTCCTGTTCTCCCTCGCGGGCGACCCGATTTATTCAAATACTATTATATCATCTAAAGTCATACAAGTCAAATGTTTTTTTACAAAAACAGCAATTTTTTCACACTTATTTTGGTGAAAACGTATTCACGGCGGTTTCCGATACTCATTCTGCCTGAATCCGGCACCGTATTAGTTGCCGTAAAGCACCGGGAAAGCAAAAACACATCCGCCGTGCGGCAGAATTTGCAGACATAAGCGCGGCAGAACCTGCATATCTTTTGAAGGGAGGGAATAAAGATGGGTATAAACATAAACGATCTGATCGCGGCAGCGAGCAGAAAGCTCGGCGTACCGGAGGAAAAGATACGCGCAGCCGTGAACAGCGGGAATGTCTCGGAGCTTAAAGCCTATCTCGGCGACAAAGAACGAGAGCGCTTTGAGCGGACGATGAATGACCGCGGGCTTACGGAGGAGCTCGGTAAAAAATACATGGCGGACAAACGCCGTTGATCGTTATACGGGCGTATCGGGACAGTGTCCGCTCCGAAAGGAATGACAGCCGTGGCGGATATCGACGATTTAACGGGTCTTCTCGGCGGACTGTTCGGCGGCAGCGGCGGCGGTGAAGGTGCTCCAGACATCGACCCGGAAATGCTTCTCAAGCTGCTTGAGATCATATCGAAGCTCGGTGAGAACGACAAGAACACAGAGCTTCTGAACGCTCTGCGTCCGCATTTGCGTGCCGAGAACCGCGCAAAGCTCGACCGCGCCGCAATGCTGATGAAGGTGATCGGGCTTCTCCCGCTTCTCAGGGAAAGCGGAATAATGTGAAATTCTGAATTAATCATACGGAGGTCGTAATATGGATTGGAAGAAAGAAACGATGAGTGCCGCAGAGCTTGAAAAGCGGCAGAAAGAGTATATGAGTGCGGCATTGAGCATGATGAAAAGGTCGTCGGTGGCGCCGGAGCCGGAGCCGCTCGCGGTTTCAGAACCGGAGCCCGAAGTTCCCGCCGGTCTGCCGGAAACGCCGGTGGAAGTGCAGCCTGTTCCGGACGAGGAGCAGAAAACGGACGAGGAGCCGAAAACGAACGAGGATCCGGATACGGAGAAAGAGCCGGAAAAAGAACCCGAACCGGAGCCCGGACCCGAAACCGGAAGTGACACCTCCGGCAGCGGAACAGACAAAAGCTACGGTGTATATACCGCAGACGAGCTGTTGAGCGGAGAATATCACGATGACGGGCTTAAAAAGGCGGCGGAGATACTCGAAGAAATGACAAGGAACACGGCGATGATGAAGAAGCTCGCTGACGGAGACGGCGGCAGTTCCGATACTACCGATTTCCCGGAGTTTTCCTGCGGAACGGACGGTGAAGAAGAGGACACGTTTCGCGGATCGGCGGAAGCGGAGCAGGAGTACGTCCCGTCCGATGAATGACGGAGGACTGCCCGGCGGGCTCCTGTCGGACAGCGATACCCTGCTTATACTCGGACTGTGTTACATACTCTACAGGCAGGATGCGGACAAAACGCTCATTCTCGCTCTGCTGTCAATACTTATCGCGTGAGCGTACATGACAAGGAACGTCCTCCCCCTCGGTCTGAGGTGAGAGGGCGTTTTCCTGCATTCTTTTCCGACGGGTCGGTTCTGCTTGACAAAATGCCGTATTCTGGTGTATAATATATTCGTATGTGATTTTCTCGCCGCAGCTTTCGGAGGACATGATGAACATTGATATAAACGGCATTGATACGAACTATATCGACAAGGGTGAGGGCGATGTCGTTCTGCTGCTTCAGGGCTGGGGAACGAGCGTTGACCTTTATTCCGCAGTCATTGATAAAATGGCTGAAAAGTACCGCGTTCTCGCGCCGGATATGCCCGGTTTCGGCGCAACTCCGGAACCGCCGGAGCCGTGGCACGTCGATGATTACGCGGATTTTGTCCTCGCGTTCTGCGAAAAGCTCGGTGTCCGGAAATGTATTATCTTCGCACACAGCTTCGGCGGACGCGTGACTCTGAAGCTGATGGCAAGAGACGGTCTGCCGATAGAGGTAACAAAGATAATACTGACGGGAGCTGCCGGAATACGGCACGAACCCTCGGAGAAAGCGAAAAAGAAAGCCGCTGCATATCAGCGCGGCAAGAAATTTCTGTCGAGCGCACCGATGAAAGCGCTGTTTCCGAATGCCCTTGAGAACCTGCGCAATAAACACGGCTCCGCGGATTACAGGGCGGCAAGCCCGATGATGCGGCAGGTGCTTGTGAACACGGTCAACGAGGATCTGTCCGCGCTGCTGCCGGAATGCAGACCGGAAACGCTGCTTATCTGGGGAAGAAACGACGACGCGGCTCCGCTCTGTGACGGTGAGCGCATGGAACGCGAAATGCCGGACGCGGGGCTTGTGACCATTGACAATGCGGGACACTTTGCCTTTATCGAACAGCAGTATATGTTCCTGCGGGTGATCTCGTCATTTCTCGGAATACCGACAGACTGATGCCTTCATGCCCGGCGTACGATCCGAAATATTATTCCGTAAAGGAAACGACCTATGAATGTAATTGACCATGTTATTTTCTACGCGGCACTGCTCGCGAACTTTACAATAAACTTCGTGCATTTCATGCATATGTTCCAGCTCAATTCGTACAGCGCCCGCGAGCAGTATGAGTGGCGCAAAAAGAACTCGCTGGACGTGTTGAACCGCTGTTTGTGGGCTTTGATCTACGGGCTCATGGCGGCTATGTTCGCAATATGCGCCCTCTTTGCAAACGATTCTCCGTTCTTTAATGCTATGTGCAATCACCTGCCGATTTACGGCGCGGTCCTGATGACAGTGGGCTGTGTGCCGGGACTGTGGGCGCTGAGAAAACCTGCGAAGAAGAAGCTCGTGTTCACACCACGCGTCATAAGAATGTGCGTCACAATGACGATAATTTACGGTGCGGTTTGTTCGCTGTCATTCGTATTCCTGCATGAATCGAAGCTGTATTTCGCGGTCGCTTCGATACTGCCGGCATTCTGCGTTTATATGCCGTGCCTTGCGAACCTTATCAACAAGCCGATAGAAAAATCGGTCAACAACCACTATATCAACGATGCGAAGCGCATAATAAGCGAGCTTCCGAACACGACAGTCATCGGCATTACGGGCAGCTACGGCAAGACTTCGACAAAGTTCTATCTCGAACGTCTGCTTTCCGCAAAATACAACGTGCTTATGACTCCGGGCAGCTTCAATACCACAATGGGCGTGGTCAAGGTCGTCCGCGGAAGCCTTAATGCGACGCATGAGATATTCCTCTGCGAAATGGGCGCAAAGGGTGTGGGCGAGATCAAGGAGATATGCGATATCGTCCACCCGAAGCATTCCATAATCACCTCGATCGGCGAACAGCACCTTGAGACATTCGGTTCCGTTGACAATATCATTAAAACCAAATTCGAGATAGCCGACGCTGTCACGGACGGCACGGTCTTTCTTAATTACGACAATGAGTTCATCAGGGATCATAAGATCGACAAGAACCATGTTACCTACGGTATAAACGGCGGCGAGTGGGATTACACCGCCGACAATATAAAGGTCACCGGGAAGGGAACGACCTTTACCGTGCATCACGGCGGCGAGGAAAAGCAGTTCTCAACTAAGCTGCTCGGCGAGCATAACGTTCAGAATATCCTCGGCGCTATCGCCGTTTCCCACGAGCTCGGCATTTCTTTCGACGAGCTTGTATATCCGGTAAAGCGTCTTGAAGCCGTTCCCCACAGAATGCAGATACTTGACAAGGGCAACGGCGTTACGATCATCGACGACGCGTTCAACTCGAATCCTGCCGGTGCGAGAGCGGCACTGAAAACGCTGTCAATGTTTGACGACGCGCTTCGTATCGTTGCGACTCCCGGTATGATAGAACTCGGAGAACGCGAATATCAGCTCAACAGGGAGCTGGGAGAGTTTGCGGCCGGCTGCTGCGATATCGCCATTCTTGTAGGCGCCCGTCAGGCTCCGCCGATAAAAGAGGGTCTGCTGGCGAAGGGCTTCACAGAGAACCATATAATCGTTGCCGCCGACCTCAATGAAGCGATGAAAGCGGCATATTCGATCCAGGCGGGCAGGAACCGCGTTATTCTCCTCGAAAACGACCTGCCGGATAATTTCTGAGCGTATAAGCGTATAATTGTAGGGAAGTGAAATGATATGAAGATAAACTGTGATTACTGCGGTGCTCTGATAGACACCGACAAATACAGGACCTGTCCGAACTGCGGCGGCGCTTACGGAAACGATCATGAGGTGATCAAAGAAAAGGAAAAGCTCGACAGGGCAGATGACTTGTATTTCCAGAAAAAAGAGCTCGAAAACGACAGAATGAGGATAGAGAACAAAAATCTGATGACAAATTCTGCCGCAAATTCAAAGACTGTGCAAAACGCTGCGAAGTTTATGAGCTTAGGCTGTTTGATGCCGATAATAACGATCTGCATCACATTCGTCATTATTATCGTATTCGCGGTAATGGCGGTAGCGGAAGAAAACAAAACCGGAAGCAGCTCTTCAAAGAAGGCAAAGGAAACAACGGCCCACAGCAGCATTTCCGTAGAGCCGATAGAAATGCCGGATATCTCCATTCCGGAGATACCCGAGATCACAGTACCTCAGATCGAGACAAAAGTGACTGCGGGACTGGGAGAGCCTGCACAGACTCTCACTTATTCCGTGACCTGCGACAGGTATCAGCCCGTTGACCGCTGGCCGTACAAACCGTCGGAGGGCTATGATTATGTGTCGTTTCATATAATAATAGAGAACACCGGAAAAGAGGAGTACAGCCCCGAAGAAAAGATCATGTGCCTTGTGGACGGGATAATGTGTGATTCCCAGTGGGATTCTGACCGCAAGCAGCTGTCCTCGGATCCCATACCCTCCGGGATAAAGGCGGATGGCAACATCTGCTTTGAAGTACCCGTTGACGCGGAATACTTCGATATTAAATACGGCGATTATGTAACGCTTCATCTGAAGAATACATTGACCGC
>CACZGM010000017.1 GCA_902780695.1 uncultured Ruminococcus sp.
TTTGATTATTTTTGGATTTTCCTTGCACTTTTGCAACCACGAACAGGATTCAAGCTGCGCTATGAAGCCTGTTCGCGGTTGATGAGCAGACATTAAATATTATTCATATATATCAAAAAAATGAACATTATTTTATACGGCAGACAAATTCTTCCGTTCCTTCTTCAAAATTAACGTTTACTTTATCGCCGTCATAGAGCTTTTTTCCGCGCATGGTGCAGATCTCTCCGTTTACTTCGACTATACCGTCAAGTATCATCATTTTTGCCATACCGCCTGTCTCGGCTATATCGGCAAGTTTAAGGAACTGCTCCAGCTTAATGAAAGGAGGAAGAACTTCTATTTCTGTCATATCATATACCTGCTGTAAATATTTATTTTATTTATACTATTTGCTTCTTACAGGAAGAACTATTCCCACAAAGCTCTCATCTTCAAGAGGACGAATTCTGATAGGGAAGAGAGGACCTGTAAAATCTATCCTTACTTCATCACATTCACTGTTTTTGAGAGCGTCTATCATATAACGGGCGTTGAAAGCTATTTCGAGCTTATCTCCGGTATATTTGATCGGAATGTCATCATTCATCTTGCCGACAGAAGTCTTTATCTCTATATGCACGTTGTCATTTTCAAAGGTGCATATAACGGGACACTTATACTTATCTGTATTAAGAAGCAGCGTTCTGTCCAGAGAGGTTGAAAAATCTACCGCATTTACAACAGCAGTGGATTTTTCCTCAAAATTCATGATCTTATTGTAATCAATAAAATTACCTTCCAGCAGACGCGAAATTATAATGTAATCTTCTTTTGAGAAGCATATCTGATTGCGGTCTATGCAGATAGATACCTGCTTTTCGTTCGGCTCGTCCGAAAGCATCTTCATAAATTCGTCAAGTGTTTTCTTCGGAACAACGAAATCAATATCATTGTACATAACAGGCTCGACACGCTTTGCCATTCTTACTCCGTCAACGGAAACAACACTTAACACATTATCCTCAATATGGAATTTGCTTCCCATGTGTACCGGCTTGATATCTGTTACCGCTACTGCGTGGATAGTCTGACGTATCATGCTCTTCATGACCGATTCATCTACCGTAAAGCAGATATCGTTCTTAAGCTCGGGTATATTCGGATAATTGTCTCCGGAAACACCTACTACATTGAATACTACCGAACCTGATCTGATAGTTACGTTGTCTCCCTCGGAGATAACTTCAACAAGACCGGCGGGCATCTTTCTTATCATCTCACCGAATATCTTGGCATTTACAACTATCTCTCCTTCCTCAATAGCTTCAACGGGAGATACTATACATTTGATACCAATTTCAAGATCATATCCGGTTATGGTTATCATCTCGTTTTTAAGACAAATAAGGACACCTTCAAGAGCAGGGATAGTTGAACGCACAGCACTTGCTTTTGATGCATTTGAAAGAGCGTCGGACAATGTTGTTCTGTCGATAGTAAATTTCATAGCTTTTATCCTTTCGGAATTAATTAAAAAAATTCAAAATAAAACCAAACAAATAATATATTTTTTAGTAGTTGTTATAGGGACGGGCAAAGAGTGTAAAACCCTGTTTTTTCCTTTATTTACGCATATTGGAGATGTTGATTTACCGGTGAATAAAAAGTTGACTTTGTTAAATCGGTTTTTAACATACTCACATTTGAACTTTTTTCTTTCAACCGGTAAAAGAAAGTTGAAAGATACGGGAAATATTATTATAATTTCTAATTATATTTCAAGCTCTGTTTCAGTGTAACTTTCACATAATTGAACAGAATGAAAAAGGATTACATTGTCGATACTTACAAAACGATTATAATGATGTAAGATGTTTTTTTAAAGATAAAATGAATTTCTACATTTTTCCGTTTTCCCCGACATTCAACAGGCAAAAGTTGAAAGATAGAGATCAGACGTTGCTTATATTCTTGATAAGATCTTCAACAGTGGCACGGTAAGCGGGGTCAGACTGCATTACCTTCTTCACCTTATTCGTGGCATACACTACCGTGGAGTGATCGCGTCCGCCGAATTCCTTGCCGATAGATGTATAGGAAAGATCTGTGACCTTACTTATGACATACATAGCTACCTGACGGGCAGTAGATACCTGTGAATTGCGGTTTTTGGAACGCATTTCCTCAGCAGATACATTGAAGATATGGGAAACGTCCGTTATAACGTGCTCAACTGTGACCGGAACAGGCTGCACCTCTGTCATAACGTCCTTGATTATATTCTGCGCCATTATAATAGTAGGTGTTGTACCGGTAAGGAATACGATATGGTACATCTTTACGATAGCGCCTTCGATCTGACGGATATTGTTCTTGAGCTTGTCCGCCATATATTCCATAACATTGTTTGGGATCTTCAGATCCATAAGCTCTGCCTTGCGCTTGATTATTGCAAGTCTTGTCTCAAACTCCGGAGCAGCTATATCGGTGAGAAGTCCCCATTCAAAACGTGTGATAAGTCTTGTCTCAATATCGTTTATCTCTTTCGGAGGGCGATCTGAGGTGAGGATTATTTCTTTTCCTCTTCTGTGAAGTTCCTCAAAAGTATGGAAAAGCTCGTTCTGGGATTCCTTCTTGCCGGAGAAGAACTGAACATCATCGACAAGCAGCATTTCGGCATTTCTGTATTTTTTCTTGAATTCTTCCGTGGTATTCATTTTAACGCTGTTGACAAATTCGTTTACAAATGTTTCCGCGGATACATATACTATATTATAATCGGGGTGACGTGTCTCAACTTCATTTTTTATCGCATAGAGAAGATGAGTTTTTCCAAGACCGGGTTCGCTGTAAATATAAAGAGGATTGAAATCAGCTTTTCCCTGTGCAATTGATCTGCACGCTGCGCAGGCAAGTCTGTTGCTCTCGCCTACGATAAAAGTATCGAAAGTATATTTGTAATTGCTGTTTTCTTCTGTTTCATGCAGCCTTGTCTTTGCGTAAGGATCGTCATCGAGCTCCGGAATAGGGTCTGCGACACGGACAAGCTCTTCTGGCGTAACGGAATGATCGTCATTTGTGACATACTTGATATCAACTTCAAATCCGAGAATATCTCTTAAATGCTTTTTGAATATCTCGTCATAATTTTCCTGTATTACCTGCTTTACCCAGTCGTTGGCAATAAAAAGAATAGCTGTTTTGTTGTTCAGCTTGATAGGCTTGATGGGATTTATAAAAAGCTCGCGTGCCGTATCTGTGATATCAAGCCTTGTTTTCATCAGTTCAAATATATCACCGAATGAATTCATACTGTTTTCCTTTGAGTTTTCAAAAGAGCTCATTTCATTTTTTCCTTCCGTTTGCTTATATAATAAACATATTTTTCTTAAACATAATGATAAGTATAAATATTTTACCATATTCTAATATTTTTTTCAACAGCAAAACATATAAATTTTATCGTTATAATTAACAATTTCTGTTATATATACATAAAAAACAGTCTGCTGTATTGTACAACAGACTGTTTAAGTAAGAAATTAAATTTTCTGAAAGATTATTTCTGTGCGGAAATCAGCAATATTCTGCTAATTTCATCACAGCTCGTTGCGGTTTTCCAAAGCTCTCTGCAAGGTAACATCGTCTGCATATTCCAGAGAAGAACCTGCCGGAAGACCGTAAGCAAGACGCGTTACTTTTATTCCGAGCGGTTTTATCATTCTGCTTATATATGAAGCCGTTGTTTCACCCTCAACTGTCGGATTTGTTGCCATTATGACTTCATCAACATCTCCGGAAAGACGCTTCATAAGCTCGGCTATCCTGATATCATTCGGACCTATATTCTCCATAGGAGATAAAAGACCGTGAAGAACGTGGTAAACTCCGCCGAATCCCCCGGCTCTTTCAAGCGCGGAAACGTCCTTCGGTGCTTCAACCACACATATCAGTTTCTTATTTCTTTTTTCGTCGCCGCAGATAGAACACTGTTCAGTATCCGTAAAATTCTGACATATACGGCAGCAATGCACGCTTTTTCTTGCCTTGAGTATTTCCGAAGAAAAAATCTCGACTTCCTCCACGGGCTGGTTGAGAATATAGTATGCAAGACGCTGCGCAGTCTTCATCCCTATGCCCGGCAGCTTTGCAAACTGCTCTGCCGCAGACACAAGAGGAAGTGAATTATATTCAGCCATATCAGAAAAGACCCGGGAAGCTGACGCCGCCTGTTACCTTTTCCATTTCTTTTGCACTTTCTTCATCGATCTTCTGGATTATTGCGTTTACACCGGCAACAATAACATCCTGAAGTCCCTCGATATCGTCCTTGTCAACGATCTCGGGATCGAGCTTTATGGATTTGAGAACTCTGCCGCCTGTCATGGTAAGCTCTACCATTCCGCCGCCTGCTGTCTCTGTAAATTCAGTCTGTTCCATTCTTTCCTGAACAGCCTGAATATCTTCCTGCATCTTCTGTGCCTGCTTTACCATAGAATTCATGTTGGAGGCACCCTTGTTTGCGTAACCCTGGGGTAATCTTGCTTTCATAATGTTATTCCTTTCTGATATAAGTTATTTCTTTTTTATTTCAATTCCCTTTGACCTTGCAAGGTCAAGAAAAATGCTGACTTTGTCGGTTTTAGACTCGGAAATCTGCTGTTTCTCTATATTATTATCAATGTTATCCGCGGAAGATATTGCAACATTCCTGCCGATTGCTTTTGAAGCGGCTTTCTGTATCATTTCCCTGTAATCTGTTACTGCCATTGTTACCGCGAGCTTACCGCCGCTGATATACAGTGTGTTTCCGGATATACTTGCGGTTGTGTTTTCAAGTCCGTATTGTATAGACACAGGCAGAGTTGATATGATATCCTGCCATATAGCAAGGGGAGCGGGTCTGTCCGGCTGTTTCGGTTTTGTTTCCGGGGGAATATTTTCGTCTGCTCTCGGAAGCTCTACCGCAGGAAAATCGACATTTGCCTGTTTTTCCGGAAGAGGGTCTGTTCCGAATACCGCGCTTTTCAGATCCTCGGGCATTGACTTCCGGGTGTTTTCTTTTTCCTTTTCTTTCAGTTTTTCCGGAAGCTCAATTCCGAACGGCTCTGACTTCACCGGTTCGGTATATTCTTTAATTACGGATTTTTCCGGAGCCGATATACTGCTGCCTATACCATTATAATATGGGGCAGGTGAGGGAGCTCCGTTTTCGATAATCTGTTCAAGTCTGTCTATTCTTGCGGAAAGTGCTTTTTCGTCTATATCGAGTTTTGGTGTGCAAAGTCTGATAAAGCACATTTCAAGCAGCAGAGCGGGAGTTCTTACTCTGCCCATCTGAGAAAATGTATCACTGAGAATGGAGATGCATCGCATTATCTGTTCAAGCGAATATCTGTCGGACTGCTCTTTGAGCTTTTCAAAATCGTCCGATGTGACACAGACCGCAAGAGCGTCCGCACCCGCCTTTGTGAGCATAAGTCCGCGGTAGTGAGAGATAAGCTCCTCGCAAAGCCTTGTTACGTCCTTTGATTTTGAGATAAGCTCATCCAGGAGCATAAGCAGCTCGGCTGTTGATTGTTCGTATATGAGACCGGCAATCCTGAAAAGATAATCACTTCCGGATATTCCCGCACATTCACGGACTGTATCGGCAGTAACGTTATCGCTTACGGAAAAGCACTGATCGAGCAGGGACAGTGCGTCTCTCATTCCGCCCTCCGATATCTTTGATATCAGAAAAGCCGCGTCTTCTGTAAGGGTCTTTCCTTCCTGTTCAGCTACCCACAGAAGTCTCTTTTTACTGTCGTTTATGTCGATACGTCTGAATTCAAAGCGCTGACATCGTGAAAGTATAGTTGCCGGAACTTTGTGAACTTCGGTAGTCGCGAGAATAAAGACAACGTGTGCCGGAGGTTCCTCGATCAGCTTTAACAGGGCATTGAACGCCTGTATTGAGAGCATGTGTACTTCGTCTATGATATAGACTTTGTACTTGCCGGACATTGGGGCGTAGAAGGATTCTTCCTTCATTATCCTTACGTCATCGACACTGTTGTTTGATGCCGCGTCGATCTCGGTTATGTCGGAAAAGTCCTCGTCTATGCTTTTGCACAGATCACATTCAAGACAGGGATTGCCGTCTTTGAGATTTGTGCAGTTGAGTGCTTTTGCAAGAATTTTCGCACAGGTGGTCTTACCTGTTCCACGGGAACCGGTAAAGAGGTATGCGTGTGAAGACTGTCCGTTTTTCAGCTGATTCTTGAGGGTAGTGGTGATATGCTCCTGCGAGATAACGTCGTCAAATGTACGAGGACGATATTTTCTGTAAAGTGCAAGATACATTATCACACCTCCCGTCTTTCGGCTGAATAAAAGCCCTTGATTATGAACACAGGCTGGCTGCGCACAAGCCGAAGATTTGCTTAATGCTGCTCGGTTCCCCGCCTGACATGGTTCACAACACGACCTTGCACAGGGTCTGTGTTCATATTCAAGAGCTTTCAATATATTATAAACTATTTTCAAAAAAAAATCAAGTGTTTTTGAGATATTAATAAATGAAATATTGCCTGCCTCGCTGCATTTAGATCTGCGGATGTCCATAGCAGAGAACTCTGAAATACAGCAGTCTGTTTAGGGGGTCAAGACACCTTTTTTAAAGGGGGATTGCGGGGTTTGGGGCGGCGCCCCATCAGCCGAAGGCGGTTCCCCGATTAATCCATATCACTATTTTTAACAAAATCTCTGATCTTATCGAGATTTCTTATCGCGTAGTTATAACCTTCCTTTTCAAAGGGCAGCAGGATTTTCGGATCGTTTTCCGTCCTGTGTATGCCGTAGTCTTTCTCCGGTGCGAGAACAAGCGCTTTTCCTTCTTTTTCGAGAGCGGATAGCTCCTCAGTTTCACGGTTGTACATTATATGTCTGTTCTTCATTGCTTCCGCAAGTTTTGGATATTTCGGATATGCTGCCTTTACCAGACCGGCGAGCTTTTCCGGGGTCTTGACATAACCTCTCGGACGGGTGAGAATGACTATTACCTTATCAAGTCCGCTGTCCAGCGCATATTTAAATGGTATAGAATCGGTGATGCCGCCGTCCATATAGTACATACCGTTTATTTTTATCGGCCGGAACAGGAAGGGAAGGGCGCAGGAAGCGCGGAGTACAGTCCACTTTTTGTCGTCCGCCTTTACACGCATATACTCGGTCTTTCCCGTTTCAATATTTGTGACTGCTCCGAAGCCGTTCTCGCCGGAGCGACGGTATTCCTCAAAATCATAAGGTATCAGTTTTGAGGGTATCTCTCCGAACACAAATTCAAGACCGTAGTAGGAACGATTGTCTTTTCTGAACAGGTTTGACATACCCATATATCTGCGGTCATTCATATATTTTTCGGTGATCTGATGATTTCTGCCGATCTGCTTTGACAGATATGAAACACCGTATGAAATACCGGCGGAAGCTCCGGCAACATAGTTTATGAAGATGTTGTTTTCGAGAAGGGCATCGAGAATTCCGCAGGTGAATATTGTTCTGCTTGCGCCGCCTTCGAGTACGAGTCCGATTTTCATATTTTCGGCAGTCTCCTTTTTGGATATGTGTCATTTTCCGTGTTAAAAAAATTTAAAAAAAATAAAAAAGTTTTATTAATGATAACACTTTCCTGCACAAAAATCAAGACTTATTTTTTGATAACGATTACTTTTTTCATCAATATATTGTATGTGAAAATTGATTTAATATCAATATCTGCTAATTTTCTTATATTCATCACCTTTTTTGGCTAATTCGCTACAAGAAAACAAAAGGCTCCAAAAGTTTTTTAGAGATATTGACAATCGAAAAAATATCTGATATAATAGTAGATACAAGTATGGGCTAACTATGCTCTTTTGTAGAAAACGTTAATTTTTATTCAAATTTCATCAGTTATTTATGGAAAATATACTAAAAGCCGAACATATATCCCGTGAGTTCCCTATAGGAGACGGGAGCGTTGTTCATGCCCTTACCGATATAAATCTGGAAGTAAATGAGGGTGAGCTTGTCTGTCTCCGAGGAAGATCGGGTTCCGGCAAGACTACACTCATCAATATCCTCGGCGCTCTTGACCGCCAGAACAGCGGAAGCGTGATGTTCTGCGGGGAAGATATAGGTAAACTCAGCGATACCGCAAGAGATAAGCTGCGCAGAGAAAAGCTCGCTTTTGTGTTCCAGTCTGTCGCGCTCATTTCAACTATGACTGCGCTCGAAAATGTGGAATTCTCGCTGCGGCTTTCCGGACACCCGATAGCCGGAAGAACAAAACGCGCAAAGGAATGCCTTACCCGCGTCGGTCTCGGAAAGCGTATGGATCACCGTCCCGGAGAGCTTTCCGGCGGTGAGCAGCAGAGAGTGGCAATAGCACGGGCTGTGGCGAATAAGCCGAAGGTGATCTTTGCCGACGAGCCTACCGCGGCTCTTGACTCTACCACCGGAACCGCTGTGCTTGCGCTTTTCAGAGAGCTGGTAAGAGATGACGGGATAACGGTTGTAATGACGACGCATGACGAAGCAATGATGCAGCTTGCGGACGTTGTTTATTCTCTCGAAGACGGAGAGATCGTAAACATAACAAGAAACGATATACCATTATAATATATAAGGATAAATATATGCCGAAGACCATACTCCTCGCTCCTCCCGAAAATGTCATGGTGAGATGCGACAATCTGGTCAAGATCTATAAGAGCAGAGATATTGAGGTAATGGCGCTTCAGGGTCTCGATCTTACGGTAGAGCGCGGCGAGCTTATGGGTATAGTCGGAGCCTCGGGTTCCGGAAAATCCACGCTGCTCAATATGCTCGGAGGTCTTGACAAGCCGTCTGCCGGAAGCCTTTTCGTTGACGGTAAGGATATGCTGAAGTTCACTGAAAAGGATTTCATAGAATATAAAAGACATACCGTCGGGTTCGTGTGGCAGAACAATGCCCGCAACCTGATACCGTATCTTACCGCGCTGGAGAATGTCGAAATGCCGATGATGCTCAGCGGGTATGAGGGAAGGCGGAAACGCGCGGAGCACCTGCTGGATATGGTAGGGCTTTCGGCAAGAAAGAATTCGATGCTCGGGCAGATGTCCGGCGGTGAGCAGCAGAGAGTTGCTATCGCTATTGCGCTTGCAAACAACCCGAAGCTGCTGCTTGCGGACGAACCGACCGGTGCTGTCGATACAAAGACCGCGGGAAATGTACTCGATGTGTTCAAGCGGCTGAACAGGGAGACCGGCGTAACGGTGATAATCGTCACCCACGACGTGAACCTCGCAAAGTCGATAGACCGCGTAGTGGCAATACGCGACGGAAAGACGTCAAGTGAGCTTATCCGTAAAAAGCCGGTAATGACCGATATCTCCTTCGAGCAGCTGAGCGAGCTCCAGCAGGCGGAGATCAGGGCGATGCAGGAGGAAAATGACGGTCATGAAGAACTGGTGCTTCTCGATAAAGCGGGAAGACTTCAGATCCCGAAGGAATATCTGTCGGCTCTCGGCATAAACGGCGGAGATAAAGTCCGCGTTGAGCTCGACGGAGACAAGATCAGTATATATAAGCAGTGATTGCTTATTAATGCTAAATTTAAATCAATATACAGTCGGCTGACGGTATCACGGTTTAGAATTAGCAGAATAAAACAGTAAATATATAATAAAGATCGGTATTCCGGTCATATTCTTCCTGTGAGCCGGGAGGAAAAGACCGGTTTTTGAGACAGTCGGGAAGCCGTGTCTCAGCCGGCTGTGCGGAGTTCCGCGGCAGCCGGACTTCAAGGAAAGGTGGAGCTTATTTTGGGCAAAAAGAAAAGGATCACAGCGATACTTCTTACGGCCGCAATGGTTCTGGCTATGCAGAGTTTCCCTGCATACGCCGAAAACGAGACCGCGGCGGACGCGGAAGAACAGAGCGAGATATCCACGATTACCAACATCATGAACACCGGTAACAGGGATAACGCTTACAGCGCTTATTACGAGAAGCATCACGAGGATAAATTCCCCGATGATGAGATCGTGATTGAGGCGAAGAACGCGGTCGCAGGTAAGGACAGCGGAGGAGAGGTGCCTCTGTATGAGATCACCGACTATTCCGGTCAGGAAGACTGTCTTGTCTGGACAAACAACCGCGGACTGCTTACATACGATTTTGAGGTCACCAAACCGGGCAACTACTGCCTTGAGCTTTACTACTACACCATTTCCGGAGGAAGCACGACCGTAGATGTGGGCATTCTCATAGACGGCGAATATCCTTTCACCGCCTGCAACGATATCACGCTCGACAGGTATTGGGAAGATGCTTCCGAGATAAAGAAGGACAGCAAGGACAACGAGCTCAAGCCTACACAGATCGAAAAGGATATGTGGGTAACTTATCCGATAAAGGATAAAGAGGGTCTGTTCAACGATCCGTACTTCTTCAACCTTTCTGCCGGAACGCATACGATAACTCTTGAAGGTATCAGAACAAATATAGCCCTCAAATCCATTACCTTCAAAAATTATCATGACGCTCCCGATTATGTGGAGCCCGCTATGGGAGATATCGAAGCTACGCCCGCACTGAGCTCCGGCAAGAACGATATCGGCTCATCAACGATACTGATACAGGGTGAAAAACCATTATACAAGACAGCCTCCACTCTGTACGCTACATACGACAGAACTAACAGCTACACAAGCCCGTCCCACCCCACTAAGCAGAGATACAACACAGTCGGCGCCGAGACATGGAAAAAGGCTTCGCAGGCTATAACATGGAGCTTCACGGTTCCCTCCGACGGCTACTATAACCTTTCATTCAAGGCAAGACAGAACACGATGCGCGGCTTCTACTCCAACAGACGCATCTACATTGACGGTGTTGTACCGAACAAGGACATGGAGATAGTTTCCTTCCCTTATGATCCCAACTGGTATATCCAGAGGCTCAAGGATTCAAACGGCAAGGATATGTACCTGTTCCTCGAAGCCGGTGAGCATACCATTACAATGGAAGTTGTTCCCGGTGACATAGGCGAGATAATGAGAAGACTCGATGATCTCGTTTATACTCTCAACTACTACTACAGAAGAATACTTATGATAACCGGTCCGTCTCCCGACGAGTATAACGATTACCTCGTTGACAGACAGATACCCGAACTTATCCCGACATTCAAAAACGCTATCGATACTCTTTACAGAGAAAAGGCAAACATCGAAAAGCTCGGTCAGGGCTCGGAGGCTTCTTCGCTCCAGTCACTTGCGGTCATCCTCAAGAGATGCGTTGACAAGGTTGACGATATCCCGTCAATGGTCGGCACACTGAAGGATTACATCTCCGCGGTATCCGCGTGGATGAGAGACTACCGCGACCAGCCGCTTGAGATAGACTACATCGAAGTTCTTACAATTCACGAAAAGACCGGTGTGGCAAGAGGAAACTTCTTTGAGGAATTCGCGTTCGGCTTCCAGGCATTTATCGGCTCCTTCTTTGAGGACTACACGATGCTTTCCGATACCAGCGAAAAGTCCCTCAACGTATGGGTATCCCTCGGACGTGACCAGGCAACTGTCGTAAAGGATCTCGTTGATAACGACTTCAACCAGAACAACACAGGCGTTCAGGCGAGCATAAACCTCGTACAGGGCGCGATACTTGAAGCAACACTCGCGGGCAAGGGTCCCGATATAGCGCTCTTCCTCGGCGGCGACTTCCCGATACAGTGCGCGGCAAGAGGACTGCTTGTGAACATCAAGGAATTCAGAGATTACGAAGATGTCGTTTCCTCACGGTTCACTCCCACGATAGAAACACTTTACAGCTACAACGGCGGCGTTTACGGACTTCCCGTTTCGCAGACCTTCCCGATGATGTTCTACAGAACGGATATCCTCGAAGAGCTCAATGTAAAGAAAGTTCCCGAGACATGGGATCAGCTCATTGAAATAATCCCTGTTCTCCAGCGTTCGTACCTCACAGTCGGTCTTGTACAGCCGACTTCCAACCTGTCAAGCTCGATATTCGAGTCCGGCGATACCTTCTCGATGCTGGTTCTCCAGACAGGCAACAATATGTACATCGACGACCTTTCAAAGACTACATTTGATCAGAAAGTGATCGTTGACGTGTTCAAGAAGTGGACCGATTTCTACACAATCTACGACTTTGAACAGACTTATGACCCCTTCACACGTTTCAGAACAGGCGAAATGCCTATCATCATCAACAACTATCCGTTCTTCAACCAGCTTACGGTTTCCGCTCCGGAGATCAAGGGACTCTGGGATTTCACACACGTTCCCGGAACTCCCGACGATACGGATATAAACGGCAACCCAATCGGACAGATACACTACAACGCGAACTCCAGCAGCGCCGGCGCGGTAATCTTCTCGAAGTGCGTCGATAAGAATGCGGCATGGGAATTCATCAAGTGGTTCACCTCCGACGACGTAATGATAAGCTACGGCAGAACGATCGAGGGTCAGATGGGTCAGATGGGACGTTTCGATACCGCGAACAAGAATGCGCTCGCAGCGCTTCCGTGGTCGAACGCGGAGTATGAAAAGATCTCCGACCAGATGAACCAGACCGTCGAGATACCGATAATCCCTGCATCGTACGCAACCACCCGTCATGTCAAGAACTCGTTCAGAGCCGTTGTAAATGACGCATGGAATCCGAGATACGCTCTCTCGTCCTACAACAGAGATATCAACGCCGAGATCACGAGAAAGAATCAGGATCTTGCGCTGAACAACCAGTAAAGAATCGGGAGGAATTGGAATTGGCAAAGCAAGATAAATCTCTGTATATCGAAGACAATAAGTTCCGATATACTCTCAGAGAAATGAAAAAGAACATAGGAGTTTACGGACTTATCGCTCCGTACTTCCTGCTGTTCCTGGTATTTATGATAATACCTGTTTGTATCTCCCTCCCTATGGGCTTTACAAACTTCAACATGGCACAGTTCCCCCGTTGGGTGGGACTCAGCAACTTCTACTCGCTGTTCCTCGAAGATGAGGTCTTCCTGAAAGCTATCGAGAACACTCTCGTCTTCGCGGTAGTTACAGGACCTATAAGCTACATACTCTGCTTCATTCTCGCGTGGCTTATAAACGAGCTTCCCGGACCGCTGAAAACGGTATTCACATTCGTTTTCTACGCTCCGACTCTTGCGGGTAACATCTACACCACATGGCAGCTCATCTTCTCCGGTGATACTTACGGTATCATGAACGCTTACCTCATCAACCTCGGTATCTCGAACGGCGCGATACAGTGGCTCACCGACGCGAACTACATCATGGGCGTACTGATCGTGGTACAGCTCTGGATGGCGCTGGGCGCGGGCTTCCTCGCGATAAGAGCGGGTCTTCAGGGTATCCCGCGTGACCGTTACGAAGCAGGCGCTATTGAGGGAATCAAGAACAGAGGACAGGAGCTTATCTACGTTACTATCCCCGCTATGGGACCGCAGCTGATGTTCGCGGCAGTAATGCAGATCACATCGTCCTTCACGGCAGGCGATATCGGAAGAATGCTGACAGCGTTCCCGACTACCGACTACGCGGGTCATACGATAATGACTCACGCCTTTGACTACGGTTCTATCAGATACGAAATGGGTTACTCCTCGGCAATATGCTTCGTCTTGTTCGCGGTCATGCTGATAGCGAACTGGGCGATAAAGAAGCTGCTCGGCAAGTATCTCGATTAAACGTAAAAAAGAAATGATATGATATCCGCTCCCCGCTACGCAGGCGGGGAAGCAATCCGAAATAATCAACCGAAAGGACGGTAGTCATGAGGGTTAAAAAATCCAGAAAAAAATATGGCGGAAGCCGCGGCGGCGACATAGCCATTTTTATACTGTTGGTACTGCTCGGACTGTTCATGCTGTTCCCGATCTATCTGTCGGCGATACAGTCTATAAAACCGAGCGAGGAGTTATTCCTGTTCCCGCCTAAACTGTACGCGATGGCACCTACAAATCAGAACTATGTCGATCTTATAAATACGGCATCGAATATGTGGGTACCTTTCAGCCGCTACATCTTCAACTCAGTATTTGTAGCGATCGTAGTTACCATATCACAGCTCATATTCTCCTCTTCCGCTGCTTACGCGCTTGCAAAGGTGCAGTTCCCCGGAAGAAAGTTCCTTAACAAGATCATAGAAATCACGCTTCTTTTCACAAGTACGGTACTTTACATAATGCAGTACATCGTAATGGCAACAATAGGTATCATTGATACATATTTCGCTATCACGCTCCCGTACATCGCAACATCAATGGGTCTGTTCCTTATGAGACAGTTTATCGGTCAGCTGCCGGACGCTCTCATCGAAGCCGCTTACCTCGACGGTGCGGGTCAGATGAGGATCTGCTGGCAGATAGTAATGCCGAACGTTAAGCCCGCGTGGCTCACACTTATGATCTTCGCCTTCAACGGCGCATGGCAGATAAACGGTTACTCGTTCATCTATAACGAAGCATTAAAACCTATCCCGACAGTCCTGCAGCAGATAAGCGCCTCGGGTATCGCGCGAGCCGGTGTCGCGGCAGCCGCGACGGTCGTGCTGATGATACCGCCGATGCTGATATTCCTGCTGTGTCAGAGCTCGGTCGTTGAGACAATGGCGCAGAGCGGTCTTAAAGATTAATCAAGAAAGGATGATTTTAATGTCGTTAATGAAAAAGCTTGCAGCTTCGGTACTTGCCGCCGCTGTATCGCTTACCGCTCTGGCTGTGACGGCACATGCCGACGAGCCTTATACGGGTTATAACTACGACTGGTGGGGCGACCCGATACCGTCACAGAACGGATTTGTCGTTGACAGAGTCGTTGACGGAAGCGACCTCGGACTCGACAAGCTGGATTACAGCGATCAGAGCAGCACCATGCAGGAGCAGTTAAAGAGCTTCTCGGAGCCTTCCGACATATTCATAGATCAGAAGACCGGAAAGTTCTACATAGTTGACAGCAAGAACAACAGACTTATAATAACCGACGAGAATTTCTCCCCGGAGAACACTCAGGTGGTTACCGAGCTCAAGTACGGCACGGTATTCCCGGAGAGCAGAAGTACCGTCAAAAACACAAAGTTCAAGGCTCCCGCGGGCGTATATGTAAGAACAAACACCGACGGATATACGCTTATATACGTTGCCGACTACGACAACAACAGAGTCGTGGCGTTCAACGAGAACCTTGAGATCGATATGGAATATGTCCGTCCGTCCAGCGACGTTTATGACGCGAACGTGACATTCAACCCGAAGAAGGTCATAGTTGACAGCGCGTTCAACGTTTATGTAATAGTTCCTTCGATAACACAGGGTGCCGTTCAGTTCTCGGCGGACGGTCTGTTCAACGGATACTACGGCGCTAACAGAGTTGAGGCTACCGCAGAGGTTATCGCGCAGCAGTTCTGGAAGCTCATATACACAAGAGATCAGATCATAGCGATGCGCCGTTCGGTCGCTATCTCGATAGCGAATATGGATATCGACGAAGAAGGCTTCATCTACACCGTTACAGAAAACAAGACAGCGGATACAGATATCCTCAAAAAGCTCAACCCCGCAGGTACGAACATATACATCAATCTCGGATATTCCGACTACACCTACGGTGATTACGCAACAAGATACTACAAGGGCAACAACTACGCTTCCGCAATAACCGATGTCGATGTTGACACAATGGGCAATATCTACCTGCTCGACTTCGCAACGGGACGTGTGTTCCAGTACACCGACGAGTGCGACCTGCTCTTTATCTTCGGAACAAAGGGCTTCAAGAACTCGCAGGGTACACAGAAGGGAACATTCAGATCGGTTTCCGCAGTTGAATCCTACAACGGTAAGGTCTATGTCGTGGATAACATCAAGAACAGCATTACCGTATTCAGACAGACAGAATTCGGTGCGATAGTGCAGCACGCTATACAGCTGTTCAATGAGGGTCTCTACGATGAGGCGAAGGAGCCGTGGGAGGAAGTCCTCAGAAGAGACGCAAACTACTGGCTCGCGTATATCGGTCTCGGAAACGCATACCTTAACCAGAACGACTACGCTACCGCGCTCGATTACTTCTACCGCACATCGAGAGCCGGCTACAACAGAGCGTTCAAGAGCTTCAGAATCGAGTTCATAAGAGCGAACTTCACATGGATGCTCACGATAGTGCTCGTAGTAATACTCGGACTTATAATCTTAAGCTACGTCAGAAAGGCGCGCAGAAAGAAAAAAGCCGCTAACAAAGGAGGGTCACAATAATGAGATTTGATCTTGATCTGCCCGCGTGGAAATGGCCCTTCTACGTTATGAGACATCCCTTCGAAGGTTATGATGATCTTCGTTGGAAAAAAGGCTACAATATGAAGGTCGCGTGGGTAATAGTTGTCGCGTTCTTCATTATAAGCGTCGCAAGCGCACAGCTCACAGGCTTCCTGTTCAACAACACCTATGTAAAGGTATTCAACATCGTTCCGTACTTCTCGTCATCTATCATTCTTTTCCTTACATGGGTAGTGGGCAACTGGTCGCTGTGTACGCTGTTCGACGGAGAGGGAACAATGAAGAACATCTTCTGTGTTTCCGCTTACGCGCTTCTCCCTTACCTCTTCTCTGAGGTCATCGTTATAATCGCCAGCAACTTCCTCTTAAGAACAGAGGGCGGATTTATAACATTCTTCAGATATCTCGGCATCGTCTGGTCAGTGGTGCTCATGATATCCGCAATGAAAACAGTTCATCAGTATTCGATACCCAAAACTCTCGTGGCAATGCTGTTCACGTTGGTCGCAATGATCATAATACTCTTCCTTGCGGTACTGCTGCTCACATTGTTCCAGCAGGTATTCGTATTCGGATATTCGGTATATACCGAGCTGATGTACCGATTCAGTATTTAGCGGTAACAGATCAGACTTAAAAACGATACCGAATGACCATATTGGAGGTTATAAAATGCAGAATATAAGGAAAAGGCTGATGACGGCCTGCCTTGCCGCGGTCGTCGCGGTCTCCGCGGCTTCTATGCCCGCATGGTCCGATAACGAAGATACGGCGGATATCGCCGATGCTTCGGAGGAGACAGCCGGAGAGCAGGAAGCCGGAGAAGAGGATAACGGCATATTCGTTACCGAGGAAGAGGCTATGGCAGATATGAAGGTCTATGCCGAAAACTCGAAGCTCGCGCTTTATGTAAACGAAAAGACTGCCGTGTTCATGATCGAGGACAAAGGCACCGGTCATAAGTGGTGGTCGAGTTACTATAATTCCGACCCGTCAAACAAGACAAAGGTAAGCAAGCGTAATACCACGATCTCGATAGATGTTGTCGGAACGGAGAGCAAGACCGTTGAGTCATCTGTCCGCGCTTACGACAGCAGCGTCAAGAAAAAGTGCGAGAAGATCGACGGCGGCGTTCGCTTCACGTTCACCTACACAAAGTACAGTATAGATATCCCGCTGGATATCGTGATAAATCCGGACGGCACATTCTCGGCTACGGTACCTTCGACGGAGATCGTTGAAAACAGACCGGAGACCGACCCCGAAACAAAGGAGACCGGATATCAGCTCCTCAACGTCCATGTCCTTGAAAACTTCGGTGCGGCAGGATATGACGAGGAAGGCATGATGATAGTTCCCGACGGTTCCGGAGCCGTTATCAACTATAACAACGGTACTGCCTACGGTGACAACAACACGTTCGAGTCCAAGGTTTACGGCGACGACCTCGCAGTCGGAAAGCTGTACGCGGGTGACCTTATCGAGAAGGTTACGATGCCTGTAATGGCAAACATCAACAAGACCCATGACGCGGGACTTGTGATGATAGCGACAGACGGCGATGCCTACGCTATCGAGCACGCTATGGTTACCGGACAGAACGTTACCGACCTTAACTCCTGCTGGTTCGAGTTCACGCTCAGAACAAGAGACAACTACTTCATGGGCAACAACAACACAGCGCTTACGGTCTATGAAGCAGAAGGAATAAAGGCGGGCAACCTCACCACGACATATTACCCGATCTACGGTGACGATCTTTCGTACGCGGATGCGGCGAATATTTACAGAGACTATCTTATAAACAAGATAGGCGTTCAGAAAAAGACAGTTTCCGACAGCGCTCCCTTCTACCTCACCCTTTACGGCGGAACGGTAAAGACTCAGTCTATACTCGGCTTCCCGGCTAAGGTACAGACCGCTGCCACGACGTACAAGCAAGCCCTTGAAATAGTCAAGGAGCTTGAAAGCAACGGTGTCAGAAACATCAAGATAATCTATGAGGACTTCAATGAAGCCGGCATCGTCGGAAAGATCGCGGCGAGCTTTGAATACTCCGGCCTTCTCGGCGGCAAGGGCGACTACACCGAGTTCAAGAATTACATCACTGCACAGGGATATGAAGTATTCCCGAGCTGCGACATAATGGAATTCTATGAGTCCGGAAACGGCTACTCCTTCACCCTCAACTCCTCGAAGCAGATAACAAAGGCATACGCGACACAGACTCCGTTTGAGCTGGCGTTCGGTCTTCCGCACCTCTCAAAACCGAGCTGGACGATACTTTCGCCTTACTACTACAAGGATATCTTCACCAAGCTCTCCGACAGCTTCCGCAGTGAAGGCTCCTCCGGAATATCGCTCAATCAGGCTTCTAACACCCTGTACAGCGATTTCAGCCGCTACAACAAGGACGGCAGACCTTATTTCGTAAGAGAAGACTCCGTGGGCATACTCAAAGATGGCTATCAGAAGCTCAAGGACAGCGGACTCACGATAATGACCGAGAACGCCAACCAGTACATTCTGCCTTACGCGGATCAGATCAAGGATGTTCCGCTCTACTCGTCGAACTACGATATCTTTGATTACGATATCCCGTTTGCGGAAATGGTACTGCACGGACTTGTTCCCTACACGACAAGAGGTATCAACAAGAGCGCCGACGCAGAGGAGCTGAGAATGCTCGCGCTGGTGACAGGTACTCCGATACATTATGAGATGATGTACAACAACCCGAACAAGTTCGCGGACAGTGAGTACGATTATCTCTACTACACCAACTACAAGGGCTGGCTCAGCAGAGCGGTGAGTGAATACAAGCTCTTTGATGAGATCGTAAGGTCGGTTTCCGACGCTAAGATCACAAAGTACGAGAGATTTGATGACGGTTCTGTACAGTCAACATTCGACAACGGAAACACTATCCGTGTCAACACCAAGACGGGCGAGATCGTCTTCAACAATAATTCCGTCAATATGAAGGATTACGGATTGGGGGTCGCAGAATATGAGTGAATTTGAAAATGAAAACATAAATGAGCTCGAAAGCGCTGCCGAAACTGCCTCCGAGACTGTTGAAGAGGTCACCGGAACTGCCGTGGAGCCTGTTGAGGAAGCGGCTCCCGTCAGAAAGACCGCTGTCCACATGACCGCCTCCGCTGCCGCGCTCAACGCGGAGGGCGAGGTGGATATCCGCAGAAGAAAGCCCAGAGAAGTCAAGCAGATAAAGCAGTCCAAGATATCGTATGAGCGCAAGAAGGGACTGTACGGCTACGGCTTCGTGGCACTGTGGATCATCGGTGTTCTGTATATGTTCATCGTGCCGATGTGCCAGTCGCTCTGGTACGCGATGTGCAAGACAGAGCTCGTAAACGATGCCGCGAGACAGGCAGAGCTCGGAATGAGCGGACCAGGAATTTACACCACATGGAACGATTTCGAGAATATCCGCTGGGCATTCACGGTAAACCCCGACTACCCGAAGAACCTCGCAGCTTCCCTCGGTGAAACGGCTTACACAGTACCGCTGGTACTTGTATTCTCGCTGTTCGTCGCACTGCTGCTCAACGATAAGTTCAAGGGCAGAACGCTCGCGAGAGCGATATTCTTCCTGCCGGTACTGATAGCAACGGGACCTGTGCTCGGAGTTATCAACGGTGATATGCTGTCGCAGGGTATTTCGGACGCGTCACAGTTCAGCGCCCTGTTCAAGACCGACTTCGTTCAGGACTTCCTGCAATTCATGGGACTGAACAACATAAGTCAGCAGCTTGCCGACACCGTGTCGGAAGTCACGAGCTCGATACTTAACCTGATATGGGATTCCGGTATCCAGATACTGATATTCATTTCCGCACTCCAGACGATACCCGTTTCCGCGAAGGAAGCGGCATCTATGGAAGGCGCAACGGGCTGGGAATTCTTCTGGAAGATAACTTTCCCGACGATCTCCCCGATGATCTTTGCGAACCTCATCTATACAACGATAGACGCGTTCGTTAAGTCCGACAACCCCGTAATGCAGCAGGTAATGACCTATATCAAGCAGTGGGAATACGACCACGCGTCGGCAATGGCATGGGTATATTTCGCAATAGTCGGAGTTATCCTCGCTATTATTTCCGCAATAGTTTCGAGATTCATATTCTATCAGGTAGATTAAGGAGGTGCTTCAATGGACAACGAAAATATTCAGACTGTACCGGGAGCTGCTTCCGCTGCAAAGAAATCAAAACGTCAGCTCAAGAAGGAAGAGAAGAAGCGCTTAAGCAAATTCCACGTTTCGAGCTGGGAGATCATAACCCATTACTTCAAATATACCGATGCCGAGAAGAAGCATTACCGCTACATCCTCGGAAGACGCACCGGTGAAAAGGTATGGCCGGTCTTCCGTTTCCTCATTCTTTTCGGACTTGCGTTCGTCGTAGTTTACCCGATAATCTACATGATATCCTGTGCGATCAGACCTCAGGTCGAAATGTCCGACCCGTCTATCATGTGGATACCCAAGACATTCACATTAAGCAACCTTGAAGAGACATGGCTCGCGATCGACTACCCGAAGCTCGTATGGGATACGGTAACGGTAAATGTAGTCTGCTCAATCATACAGGTTCTTACCTGCTCGATAGCCGGCTACGGATTTGCAAGATTCAAGTTCAAGGGCAAGGGACTGATGTTCGCGATAGTTATTCTCCAGATCATCGTTCCTACGCAGGTTATCCTGATACCGCAGTATATGCAGTTCAGATACTTCAACCCCCTCGGAATCGTCGGTCTTTTCAACAACGGCGCGGCGATAAACCTCGCGGACTCTCCGTGGGCGCTCTACCTGCAGGCATTCTTCTGCAACGGTATCCGTGCGGGTCTGTTCATCTTCCTGTTCAGACAGTTCTTCAGAGGACTTCCGAAGGAACTCGAAGATGCAGCGTATCTTGACGGCTGCGGACCTTTCGAGACATTCGTAAGAATAATGGTTCCGAATGCGTCCAACTCCTTCCTTACAGTTTTCATCTTCTCCGTTGTATGGTACTGGAACGACTCCTATGTATCGGGTATGTTCTTCACAAAGTCCAACACGGTAGCGCTTATGGTAAGCAACCTCTATCAGACGATATCCGCTTACTACAGCCCGAACGGAACCCCGACAGGCGTACCGTCCGACTGGCTCGTTTGGATAGAGTCCGGATGCCTGCTCTCGATACTTCCTATCCTCGTTATGTACATCTTCCTCCAGAAGAACTTCGTCGAGGGTATCGAAAGATCCGGTATCGTAGGATGATGCGCTGACGCGCTTGTCCTGCGCGGACGGCGCCAGCCTACGCGGCTGGACCGCGCAAGCGCACGGGCGCTTGACCCCGATGACCGTAATACGGAAATCTGAAAGTTTTGTTAAAGATCTGAAACCCGGCTGACCGAAAATCAGCCGGGTTTTTCTATTTCTTTTTTAAAACCACTTGACAAATCATTCTCACAGGTATATAATACAATTGAACGGTTGTTCAAGTGTTTGTAAAATAAATTTCGCTTTCGCTTCCTTTCGCGTCCGAAAGGAAGCAGAGTAAGAGCGCGAGAGAGGGGCAGCGCTCCTCTCTCGCCCGCAGCCCTCAAGGCTGCGGCGGCATACAGCAGATAGGAGAAATATATGAAGAAGAAATTCAAATTACAGGATCTTGACTGCGCAAACTGCGCACAGAAAATGGAAGATGCGATAAAGAAGATCGACGGTGTGACCGATGCTTCAGTGAACTTCATGATGCAGAAGATGACGGTTGAAGCGGACGACGACAGGTTCGACGATATTATGAAAAAAATTGTTGATACCTGCAAAAAGGTTGAGCCGGAATGTGTAATTCTGATGTAAAATGGGAAGTCTGACGAAAAAACAGCGCACCGCGCTCCTGCGGATAGTCGTGACCTTCGTATTGTTCGCGGGACTTATGATATGCGAGCATACGGGGGTCTTTGAGCCTTTGCCGTGGTGGGCGGCTGCGCTGATATTTATTGTTCCGTACCTTATAATAGGCTATGACATAATTCTGAAAGCCATGAAGAACATACTGCACGGGCAGGTCTTTGACGAGAATTTTCTGATGCTCGTCGCAACGGTCGCAGCGTTCTGTATCGGGGAGTATTCCGAAGCTGTTGCGGTCATGCTGTTCTACCAGGTCGGTGAGCTGTTCCAGAGCTACGCTGTCGGCAAGTCACGCCAATCTATAACAGAACTTATGAATATCGTCCCGGAATATGCCAATATCGAATGGAACGGAGAGCTTCGGCAGGTCGATCCGGATGATGTCGAGGTAGGAGACACCATAATCATAAAGCCCGGAGAGAGAATACCGCTCGATGCTGTGATAGCCGAGGGCGATACTATGATCGATACCGCGGCGCTTACAGGCGAGTCCGTGCCGCGGCACGCTTCAGTCGGTGACGAGATCATAAGCGGCTGCATTAACGGCAGCGGCACGATAAAAGCGACGGTAACAAAGGCTTTTGAAGACTCCACGGTTACCCGCATACTTGAACTCGTCGAAAATGCGGGAAGCAAAAAGGCAAAGACCGAGAATTTCATAACGCGTTTCGCAAAAGTATATACACCGTTCGTGACGATAGCCGCTCTGATACTTGCTGTTATTCCTCCGTTGTTCGACGGTGACTGGAGCGAGTGGATAGCCCGTGCCTGCACTTTCCTTGTAATATCCTGTCCGTGTGCGCTGGTGATATCCGTGCCGCTGGGATTTTTCGGCGGTATCGGTTCGGCTTCCCGGCAGGGAATACTCGTCAAGGGCGGCAGCTATCTTGAAGCGGTCGCAGAGCTGAAAACCGTTGTTTTCGATAAGACCGGTACTCTTACCAAGGGCGAGTTCCGGGTAAGCAAAGCTGCGGCGGTGGGCTGCACAGAGGAAGAACTCATCGAAACTGCGGCTCTTGCGGAATGCTTTTCAAATCACCCTATTGCCGTTTCGATACGCGAGGCATACGGAAAGACCATAAATACGGAGCGCGTTTCCGACACGGAAGAGACTGCCGGACACGGTGTTGCCGCGCTTGTTGACGGCAGACGAGTGCTGCTCGGAAATATGGCTCTTATGCGTGACAACGGCATAGAAGCGAACGAACTTACTTCACCCGGAACTGTGGTTTACGCGGCAAGGGACGGAAAATACATCGGTGCTATCGTGATCTCCGACAGCGTAAAGGAAGGCTCCGCAGAAGCGATCACTGAGCTTAAAGCCGCGGGAGCGAAAAGATGTGTAATGCTTACGGGCGACCGTGAAGCGGAAGCCGGTGCGGTTTCTGCGCAGCTCGGGCTTGATATGCACTATTCCGAACTCCTGCCCTCCGACAAGGTGGGCATAGTCGAGAAGCTGCTCGGCGAGTGCGGCAAGGGCGAAAATCTCGCGTTCGTCGGTGACGGCATCAATGATGCGCCTGTGCTTGCGAGAGCAGATATAGGAATCGCAATGGGAAGCATGGGCAGCGATGCGGCGATAGAAGCGGCAGACATAGTAATAATGGACGACGATCTCCGCAAGATACCTGAAGTGATGAAGACAGCGTCAAAGACTATGCGCATAGTGCGTGAGAATATCGTGTTCGCGCTGGGCGTAAAGCTCGCGGTTCTTGTGCTCGGTGCGCTCGGTATCGCGAATATGTGGCTCGCGGTTTTTGCGGACGTGGGAGTCGCGGTAATAGCGATACTGAATTCAATGCGTATGCTGAAAAAAACACGCACATAGAAGACTTGTCCTGAACGCAAACGGAAAAAGACGGTCTTGCCGTAAATTAAAATCCGGATATGATTCACAGAATAATGTGTTTTCCCGCTGAGACCGGGGAACACATTATTTTTATTAAGGCAATAAAATTGACAAAAAAACAAAGAAATATATTGAAATTTCAAAAAAAATATGTTATTATAGTGAGACTTGAAAAAACGTTTACATGACTACTATTATTGGCGCGGCATTCTGACCGGATCACTCGCGCATCATTACGGCTGACAAGCAATCAGATGACATAAAATGAGGTGACAGTATGTTTATGTTAAGATGGCTCTGGAAAAATATGAAGGGCGACAGGGCTATTTACTGCTTCGCGCTTTGCCTTACCCTTATCTGCCAGTCCATGTATATCATAACCCCGTACATAACACAAAGTATCATAGACACATTTCTTGTCGGAGATGAAGCCGCGGAAAACCTCCGGCAGGGTGCGGACACTCTGATGTGGATGCTCGCCGCTATGATAGGGTTCACGCTCCTGCGGTGCATTATCCAGTACAGCTCGAATATGTGCTATGAGCACGCGTCACAGGGGATAATCTACCGCGTGAGAAAGATACTTTTCGACAACATCGAGAAACAGGACGCGGGGTTCTATGACAGCCACAGGACAGGCGATATAATGACCGTCATCACCGGAGACCTCGAAATGGTGCGTCATTCGATAGCGTGGATAATCAAGACCACACTTGAATGTATCGTGCTGTTTTCCGCGACGATGATATACTTCTTCACGATAGACTGGCTTATGGCGGTATGTATGCTGATACTCACGCCTGTCATTCTTATGATAACAAAGAGTTTCAAGAACAAGGTAGGCCCGTTCTATGTCGATCTTCGTGAAAAGCTGTCGGCAATGAATACGAGAGCGGAGGAAAATATCTCCGGAAACCGCGTGGTCAAGGCTTTTGCCCGTGAGGAAACGGAAATAGAGCGCTTCGACGTGTGCAACAAGTCCTACAATGAAGCAAACAAGAAAGCCGCTTTCACTTGGCTGAAATATTTCCCGGGACTTGAAATAACTGCGCAGGGACTGAGCGTTGTATGTCTGATGTTCGGCGGTCTTTTTGTAGCGCTTGGCAGACTTACCTTCGGTGAGTACGCCGCATTTGCGGGACTTGTCTGGACTATCTCAAACCCCATGAGGACTCTCGGAAACATCGTCAACGACTATCAGAGATTTACCGCTTCTGCGAACAAGATCATTGAGCTCTACTACGGCAGACCGTTCATTACCGACCGCGAGGACGCGGAGGAGATAGAAGGACGCATAAAGGGCAGTGTTGAGTTTAAGAACGTGTCTTTCTCCTACGGCAATACAGAGGTACTGAAGGATATCAGTTTCAAGGCGGAAGCGGGTGAGACCGTCGCGATCATGGGTGCCACCGGAACCGGCAAGACCACCCTTATAGACCTTATCCCGAGAATATATGACGTGTCCTCCGGTTCGGTGCTTGTTGACGGTCATGATGTGAGAATGATGAAACTGAAACAGCTCCGCGGCGCGATAGGTATCGCCACACAGGACGTGCTGCTGTATTCCGACACCATAGAGGGCAATATCTGCTTCGGCAATATTGATCTTCCCGAGGAGGATGTCATTAAATACGCAAAGGCTGCCGATGCGCACAACTTTATCGAAAAGACTTCCGACGGCTATGACACGATAATCGGCGAGCGCGGAGTCGGACTTTCCGGCGGACAGAAGCAGCGTATCTCTCTGGCGAGAGCGCTGGCGGTAAAGCCGTCGATACTGATACTTGACGATACGACCTCGGCTGTCGATCTCGAAACCGAAAAGCATATCCAGGACGCGCTTGCCGCGCTGGATTTTCCGTGTACTAAGATAATAGTTGCGCAGAGAATATCCACCGCAAGGACAGCGGACAGGATAATCGTACTGAAGGACGGCATGATCGCAGAATCCGGCACGCATGAGGAACTCATACAGCAGAACGGTTACTACCGCGAAGTATATGAGCTGCAAAAGTAAGGGCGGTGATATAAATGGCAAGAAATAAATTTGATATAGACGAGACCCTTGAAACACCGTTTGACATACGGCATTTAAAACGCGCGCTCAAATATGCCGGAAAATACAAAAAGCGGATTTTTCTGTCGCTTTTTGTGAGCATACTTGCCGCGGTAATATCTCTGCTGTCGCCGCTTATCGTGCAGTATGCCGTTGACAACTGCATGAAGAGCACGGAAACCATTCCGCAGCTTATTGCCTGTGCCGCTGTCCTGCTTGTATGCATAATTCTGAGCGTATTTATGGCGCAGAAGCGCTCGAAGATGATGACGAGAGTGGGGCAGGACATAATCTACGACATAAGAAAAGACCTGTTCCGTCATATGCAGGAACTTCCGTTCGAGTATTACGACAGCCGTCCTCACGGAAAGATACTTGTGCGTGTGATAAACTACGTCAACAGCGTTTCAGACCTTATGACCAACGGTATCATCAACTTTGTGCTTGAAATGATGAACCTGCTGTTTATAATGGTATTCATGTTCTTTGTGAACTGGCAGCTCGCGCTTGTTGTACTATGCGGACTTCCGGTCTATGGCGCTATAATAATGTTCATCAAGGACCGTCAGCGCAAGGCGTGGCAGAACGCGTCTAACAAAAGCTCGAACCTTTCGGCGTACCTGCACGAGAGTATCGTGGGCGTGCAGATATCTCAGGTATTCACCCGTGAGGAAGTGAACGCGGATATCAACGACAGGCTTGCGAAGAGCTACCGCAAGGCATGGATGAGGGCGGTCAGCTACTCGAACCTTGTGTGGCCGTCAACCGATATCGTGTCGATATCCACCCGTGCGGCGATATATCTTGTGGGACTTCTGTTTATACCCGGACTGTCACTCGGAACGATACTTGCTATGGGAGATTATTCCGCGCGTTTCTGGCAGCCGCTCATGAACCTGTCCAATCTGATGAACACGTTCATCAACGCCGTAGCGTATCTCGAACGTATATTTGAGATGCTCGACGAGCCTGTGACGGTAAAGGACAAGGTCGGCGCGAAGGAGATGCCGGCGATAAAGGGCGATGTGCATTTCAGAAACGTTACTTTCTCCTACGACGACGGCACTACTGTGCTTGAGAATCTGAGCTTTGATGTGAAGGCGGGGCAGAGCATAGCGCTTGTCGGACCCACAGGTGCGGGAAAGACTACGATAGTGAGCCTTATCTCGCGGTTTTACGACATTGATTCCGGCGCGGTGCTGATAGACGACACGGATATTGCGGACGTTACGCTGCACTCTCTGCGCAGTCAGATGGGCATAATGCTTCAGGACAGCTTTATTTTCAGCGGAACGATAATGGATAATCTGAAATACGGGCGGCTCGATGCCACAGATCATGAGGCTTATGAAGCGTGCAGGATAGTCGGCATAGACGAGTACATAAACACGCTGAAACACGGTTACGAAACAAAGGTGAGCGAGCGCGGAGCGGGACTGTCGCAGGGACAGAAACAGCTTATCGCTCTGGCGAGAACGATATTGTCAAACCCGAAGATACTTGTGCTTGACGAAGCGACATCTTCCATTGACGCAAAGACCGAGCGCAATCTGCAGAACGGACTTAATCATCTGATGAAAGGACGCACGTCGTTCATTATCGCGCACCGTCTTTCCACTGTCCGCAACTGCGACAAGATAATGTATGTTTCGGACAAGGGCATAACCGAAGCCGGCACTCATGACGAGCTTATCGCAAAGAAAGGCGATTATTACAGGCTCTACACTGCGCAGGCAGTTTAGCGCAGAGTCTGCGCCCACATTCCGCCGCGCGAGTGAGGTTTAAGGGGCGGGTCTCGCATAGGCGGCGGCGCGGTAGCCCGCGCTGTCGATCCGCCGCACGAGCGAGGTTTAATGTACAGCTCTCGCATAGGCGGCGACTCATTGACCGCCGCAGACAAAAATAAAAACCTGTCTCTACTATTCGGTTCACATCAATGGGGAGACAGATCCCGGAGTACAGGTGCAGGGCTTTTTACGGGCTCTGCACTTTTTTTGAAAAATTTTGCGGAATTTACTGCCACATCGGAAATTTCTGCGTATAAATAAACAGAAAGCAAAAAACAAATGATTGATCCCCTCCATTGAGTTCTTCATAAAATTTTCTCTTCAAGTGGCGCACCCCGATGAAACAACATTCTGCTTACGGTTGTTTTATCGGGGTGCGTCATTTGTATCTGCACAATGAAAAAATATTTTCAAAATCACTGCCACATCGGAATTTCCTGCGTATAAATAAACAGAAAGCAAAAAAACAAATGATTAATCCCTCCATTGAGTTCTTCATAAAATTTTCTCTCCAAGTGGCGCACCCCGATGAAACAACATTCTGCTTACGGTTGTTTTATCGGGGTGCGTCATTTGTATTTGCGAAATGACAGAAATATTTTCAAGATCGCTGCCACATCGGAAATTACTGCGTATAAATAAACAGAAAGCAAAAAACAAATGATTAAACAAAACTAAAAGACTAAAGGAGAAAACACAAATGGTACTTACAGCATTTTTAATCTGCGCAGCAGTTGGTATTGCAGCCGGCCTGATGAAAGGCGAATTTGAAAGCCAAAACGAATCACTGGCAATTGAAAAATAAAAACACAGCATAAGAAAGAAGGAAAACAACATGATGACAGCATTTGTATTTGCGAAATGACAGAAATTTTTTCAAGATCGCTGCCACATCAGAACTTTCTGCGTATAAATAAACAGAAAGCAAAAAAACAAATGATTGATCCCCTCCATTGAGTTCTTCATAAAATTTTCTCTCCAAGTGTCAAACCCCGATCAAACGGCAGATGCATTCTACCGCTTGACCGGGGTTTGGCATATATTATGATTCCCTGCTTATCTCTTCCAGTTTCTCCGAGGCTTCCGCCCATTCTTCCGTCTGTTCGTCAAGCTCTGTCTGGAGTTCCACCAGCTTTGCCGAAAGCTCCGCTACTTTGCCGTAATCGGCGGATATCTCCGGTGACTGCATCTGCCCGTTTATACCGGCGATCTCTGATTCAAGCTCTTCTATGCGGGCTTCCGCGCGGGAAACGCGTGTCGTCAGCTTGCGGATATCGCTTTGCAGCTCCTTGCGCCGCTTGTAGTCGAGCTTGTTTGAACTGTCGGTTTCCGGCTTGTCGAGTTTTGCGGCGGTGAGAACAGCCGCGCCCTCCGCTGCCGCGAGATAATCGTCATAGCCGCCGTTTATGCTCTGCGCTCCGTCCGGTGACAGCTTATACAGCCGTGTCGCGATCTTGTTTATCAGATATCGGTCGTGGGAGATGATAAATACTGTGCCTCCGTAGCCCGCAAGTGCGTCATCAAGCGCCTCGCGTGAGTTTATATCCAGATGGTTTGTCGGCTCGTCCAGCAGCAGGAAATTGCATCCGCTCAACATCAGCTTAAGCAGAGCAACGCGCGCTTTTTCTCCGCCGCTCAGCACGCCTATCTTCTTGAATACGTCCTCGCCGCCGAACAAAAAACTGCCCAGCGCGGTGCGCACCTGAGTCTGTGTCATTTTCGGGTAAGCATCCCATATCTCGTTTATGACCGTCTTGTCATCGGATAGCCCGGTCATCAGCTGATCGTAATAACCGGCGCGGACACCGGGCCCGTAAACCACGTTCCCGGTCTCGGGCGCAAGCTGTTTCATAAGTATTTTGAACAGTGTGGTCTTGCCGCTGCCGTTTGCGCCGAGCAGGAATACCCGCTCGCCCTTGCGCACTTCGATATCCACGCCGCCGAACAGTTTCTCTCCGTCAAAGCTCATGGATATATTGCGCGCTGTCATGATCTCGTCGGTAACCGGGTCGGTGCAGTGGAACGCGAAGCGCAGCTTCTTCGGGAGCGTCTGCGGCTTCACAAGATCGGCTTCAAGGCGCTCGATCTGTTTTTCCTTGCTTGCTATTGTGATATAGTTGCGCTCCTGATTGAAACGCTTCTGCTGTTCGATTATACCTTTTATGCGGTTTATCTCTTCAAGCTGATTTTCGTAATGCCGCCATGCGATTTCAAGGTCTTCTTCCTTCTTTTGGCGGTAGGCGCTGTACCCGCCCTTGTACGCGGTAAGCCGCTTGTTTTCAAGCTCGAAAGTCCGTGTTGTAACCGTATCGAGAAAATAACGGTCATGTGAGATTATGATATACGCGCCCTTGTAGTCGAGCAGGAACTTTTCAAGCCATGTCGAAGCGGCAATGTCAAGGTGGTTTGTCGGCTCGTCGAGGAGCAGGAGATTTGCTCCCGACAGCAGGAGCTTTGCAAGCTGCACCTTTGCCTTTTCTCCTCCGCTCAGTACCGAAACAGGCTTTTCCTGCTCCGGCAGCGAGAATCCGAGACCGAGCAGGCTGCTCATGGCACGGGTTCGGTAAGTAAGACCGCCCTCCGCTTCAAAGCGCTCGCGCAGTGTCATCTGCTTTTCGAGCTGTTCGGGAGTGGGACTGCCGCCCGCTACCTCAGAGTTGATCTCCTCCAGCTCTCCTTCGAGTTTCATAAGCGGAGCAAATACGGACAGCACCTCATCGTATACGCTGACGCTGCTCTCGCGGATAACGTGCTGCTCCATATAACCGAGAACAGCGTCCTTTGATTTTACGAATTCGCCGCCGTCGTATTCGATATCGCCGCGTATAGCCTTGAACAGCGTTGTTTTTCCGCAGCCGTTCACTCCGACAAGACCTATCCTGTCGCCTTTTTCGACTTCAAAGGTCACGCCGCCGAAAAGCATTTCCGCGCCGAAGTAAAGTGTAATGTCTTTTGCATTGAATATTGCCATTTTAGTATATTCCTTATATGTTTGCGGTATTGTAGCCTGCTATGTGCAGTATCCGGAATTCCGGGCAGCCGACCGAGATCAGCGATACCGACGAACGCCGGTCATTCGATATCAGATAATCGTGGACTTTTCCGCTGTTGTCCGTCATAACTCCGGTTATCATATATTCCGAAACGGCGTTTTCCCCGTTCATCAGCTGTATCACATCGCCTATCTCGCCGCCGCCCGACGAGGTTTCAAAGCCGACGAGACCAAATCCGCTGTTGGCGAGAACGTATTTATAGAATGCCTCACGGTCGAACCAGCTTTGTGAACAGCCGGTTTTTTTGCGTTCGGTGTTGACTTCCTCGTCATACCATTTCCATTGGTCGTACTTTTCGCCCTGTGCGTCCATGGGGATATTTCCCTCGAATATGCAGCGCGAAACGAAATTCGCATCGTTTTCCTCATACTCGGTGAAAGCACCGTTGCCCGAAAATCCGTTTATAGCGGTATTTGCGGCTGTATCACGGTCATATTCGTACTCCGGCTTCGGGTGGACTGTCGAATCCGGGGCTGTGAACTTTATCGCCGTCATTTCGTCTTTGAGCATTTCGAGAGCCGGTTCGGTGTACTTCGGGAAGAAAGTGTATGCAAGATCGCTCTGCGTAAGCCTGTTTGCGGCAAGTACCTTGTCGAGTCCGGCTTCAAAAAATACGCGGGAGGGGCGCTCGGTGGAGTGCTCCTCTATGAGCAGGTACTTGTTTTTTCGCTCGAGGATAAAGGTGTGCTTCTCCCCGCGTGTAACGGCGTGTCTGCCTGTGGTGACATAATCGGATTCGGCGGTAAGATCCAGCTCGATCTCGATCTTCTGCGAACGCGGGACTTCGTGCCGACGGCTTATGTCGAGCGACAGGGTACATTCCTCAAACGAAAGATCGACCGGACATTGTTTTGCAAGCCAGATCTCATAATTGAGGGCAGTTGAGTCAAACAGCTCGCTGACGACCTGCGTATTGTAGAACCGGGATATCTTTTCGGCTTTCAGAGCGCCGAGACCGGCGTAATAGTAGGTGAAGTAGTCTGTGAGCAGAAGCTCCTCCTCCTCCGAGATCGTCTTCCCGCCGACCGAGATATCGACTTTTGTGGAGGAATCCGGAGATTTATCGGAGCCGTAGAGGTCTTTGTTTATAAGCTCGTCAAGAGTGTCCTCGACGTTGAATACATCCCAGAAAAGAAAAATGCCGACAATATAGATAGCCGTCAGAACGACGACTATCATCGCTGTCAGCACTGTTTTGAATTTGCGATCCATATTATGACCAACCGCAGTCGTCGTAATCCGACCATTTGTTGTAGGCGGTCTGCTGCGTGAGCTTGAATACGATATATACGGCAGCAGAGATTATGAGTGCAACGGCAGCAAATACGGGGATGAGCATTGAAGCGGCAGAAGATTTATTCTGCTGTGCGGGAGTATTTTTCATATAATCACATTCCTTTCGGCATAATCTTTTGTAAATATACCATTATTATACTATACAACATCACTTTTGTCAATGACAGATATTGAAATAATTGCAGCGGCAGATACCGGACATCGGAGTTACTATGGTTTTGGACGGTAAAATATGATATTCGGTACATTTACAGCAGTTTCAGTTGTGTCTTTTACCAATTGAAGGCGTGTCAAAGACGTCATTATAAGTAATATGTACCGATATTGAAGAAATTTGGAAAATTTTAAAAAATGCTATTGACAAAGCGGTACAAGCGTGATATAATAAACAAGTCCCACCAAAAAACGGAAGTTTTCGGGAGTCAGACAATAAAAAAATTTGAAAAAAATTTTAAAAAGGTATTGACAAACGGGTGGAGATGTGATAAAATATTAAAGCTGTCGAAAGACAGGGCATTAACGAACCGAGCGAAGCGAGGGGAGGAAATGCGG